>CAXBHV010001558.1:0-2102 GCA_963974855.1 uncultured Rhodopirellula sp.
CGACTTCGTCGGTGGAGAGGTAACTGCGGTACAGGCCGGAAGAAAAACTCACCCCCAATATCCGACGTCAATATCAAAGTTTTAGCGGACCAGCCCAAGACACTGTTCGGAAATAACTTCGTCATTCGAGTTTTGTTACAAATCACGCGGGTGAAGTGTTTTCTCTGTAGTGGACGAGGCTACGAGTCCCGTCGTGCCACTAAGTCGCTAAGACTCGTCGCCTCGTCCGCTACCTCCAAAGCTGGCGGTCGACCTACGCCCATTCCAGTAAAGCTCTAGCGGAACGGCCCAAACGCCACCGGAGGGTTCATGTCATTCGGGAAACATTTTGAGATGGCAAAGTTATTTCCGAACGTTTGCATAAGGTATGCGGCCTCGTAGGGGGATCGCCAGCAAAGCTGTTCTCCCAGCGAAGCCGCTTCTAAGAGGGTATCCGCGTCTAATAAGCCTGCTCTTTTGATGGCATTTTGGAGATTCATCGTTCTAGCTGTTGTCGAGCATGCAGCGAGGTCAGCAGCCCGATAAACTTCGCCACGGTTTGGATCGGGACGATTGATGTTGTCACCAATTGCTGATTGTGCTCCGCTGCTCGCGTGAAGTACGAAAACCAACATCTAGCGAGCAATAAAGATGATACGCGACATGGATTTGATTCGAGCCATTGTGCTTGCGATTCGCAAGCATGAAACGCGGCCATCGGCCAGTGAAGTACAACAGCTGATTGGCGATGTCGACGATGGGGTATTCGCCTATCACATCGAGTTGTTGACCCAAAGTGCCATGGTGTCCGGCATCGACACGGGCCCCAGGAAAGATCGCTATGGCAAGGCAAACATGGCTTTGACTTGGGCGGGCCAGGAATTCGCCGACAACATTGTCAATGATGGAGTTTGGGCGAGTGCGAGAAAAACGCTGGATGACGCCGAACTGAAATCAGCTTCATTCGAGGTTTGGTCGCAAATTGCAGTTGCGAAGATCACTGAACTTTGGACCGGTGCGTCCAGCCGTTGATGCGACAGATTGCGCTCGAGCGGGTCACTCGGCGTGTAAATAGCTCATGCGACTAAACCTTATTGAGTCAGTTTCTTGCCAGCAAACGTTTCGCGTGGGGCACGCGTCCAGATCTTTCACCAGCCAAATGCCATCATGAGTCATTTATACGTTTGCGAAAAAAGACAGCGGCGAACCGCCATGCTGCTACTCATCAATATGGGCGTACTGTTCACGATGTATTTGGCAGTTCGTAAGTTTGTTGAGCCGACCGATGCGGGTGAGCAATTGTTTTATTGGATGAATATTGCCTTGCCGGTGGTTGAACTCGGTCTACTCGCTGTTGCTGTTCTGTTTTGGCTTCAAAATGGAACGTTCAGGATAGCGGTGGACGCCGACCATTTTGAAATTGCTGATCCCCTTTCAAAGAATGCTTCGTTCTCAGTCCCGGTCAGTGAAATTGTTGAGATCAGTCAAACTTACGAGAAGCATGTCGGGTTCAGCAAGATTACGATGCACATGAAGTCGGGCGAAAGGATTCAGATCTTACAAAATTACAACTACAACCGAGGCAAGCTCTACGCCGCATTAGCGAAAGCAAATTCCACCATCCGATTGCCGGAACATGCGCTTCGATTCAAGCAAGTGTGACGAAAATAAGAGAATTGATAATTGGTGCCACCCACCAATGTCTGCGTTCTACGATGCAGGTGATGGATGAGCGTACTGATGGTTGAGGTCGGGAGATGGTCGGAAAATGATTGCCCGCGAATCACGCGAATCCGCGTGAATGGTTTTGCTGTACCGGCTTGATTCGCGTTTGTTCAGATGATTCGCGAGCAGGAAAACGCTTAGGGACACCAAGAGAATTCGTCCTGCCTGCTTACGCGCTATCGGGATCAGCCAGTTCGTGCATCAGGATTGCGGTGGCGACGGCGACGTTCAGACTGTCGGTTCCTAGCTGCATCGGGATGGTGACTCGGTCGGATGCAAATTGTTGAATCGGCAATTCAACGCCGCTGGCTTCGTTGCCGACGATCAACAGGGCGGGTTTGTCGTTGACACAAAAGTCTTTTAAGCGAGTGGCGGGCGGCTGCAACGTCGTCGCGATC
>CAXBHV010001559.1:0-2102 GCA_963974855.1 uncultured Rhodopirellula sp.
CCCCGCCCCTAACGCGATGCCAACATTCGATTGGACCAGAGCCGGAGCGTCATTCACTCCGTCACCCACCATCGCCACTTTATGGCCCGACGCTTGCAGTTCTTCGATGACCTTGACCTTTTCGGCGGGCAGGAGTTCCGCGTAAACCTTGTCGATTCCGAGTTGGCGAGCAACCGATTCAGCGACTGCTTTGCTGTCTCCGGTCAACATGGCCGTTTGTAACCCAAGCTCGTCAAAACGTCGCATCACTTGTTGCGCACCACGACGCGGCCCGTCCTGAAGTGCAACGGCACCGACAAGTACACCATCCACTGACATGTAGATGACGGACTTATCGGCTTCGAGATCTGCTGCTTCCGTTGCACCGCTTACATCAACATTGTGCTGGCTCAGAAACGCCTTTTTGCCGACTAACACTAGCTTGCCATCGACGCGACAGATGACCCCCTGGCCGGGAATGGCCTTGAACTCTTTGGCTTCGTGCGCATCACTGATGCCTTGCAATTCGGCATACTTTACGATGGCTTTTGCCAGCGGATGTTCCGAAGGTTGCTCAGCGGCGCGCAGCAAGGATAGAAAGTCATCCTCCGGTAATTCCCATGCTCGAACATCGTGGACAGTCGGACGCCCGTAAGTCAATGTTCCTGTTTTGTCAAACACGACCGTATCGACATCGGAAAGTTCCTGAAAGAACTCACCGGCTTTCACTAGTAGTCCACGAGCGACTCCTCGGTTTCCACCAATCGCCAGGGCCATCGGTGTGGTGATTCCCAATGCGCAGGGATAGCCCATGATGACGGTGGTCAGCGCGACATAGATCGCTAGCGGCAGAGCCGACGCGATTCCCGCTCCAGTGGTCATCAACACTGTAAACCATCCAACGCCCGCCAAAGCCGCCACAAGGAAGACAACCGGGCCGTAGTAATTCATCAGCCGATCCATCAGCAGCATCACTGGTGGCTTGCGTTCCTCGATTTGACGCATGAGTCGCACGACTTGATTGAGGAACGTTTCCTCGCCCACTCGGGTTGCTTTGACTTTCAGAAATCCATCTAGATTTGTTGTGCCGCCTACGACCTCTTTTCCCGGTTCAACATAGACCGGCGCGCTTTCTCCAGTCACGGTAGCCATGTCCAGGCTGGATGTGCCTTCCACGACTTCGCCGTCGACAGGAACTCGTTCGCCTGGTCGGAGGACAACGATTTCTCCGCCGGCAACTTGATCCGACGAGACTTCGACTTCCTTTCCACCCCGTATCACGCGAGCATTTTGAGCCTGAAGCGAAAGCAACTTGCGGACAGCGTCAGCCGCAGTTTTTCGAGTGGACAGCTTGAAGTAGCCGAAAAACAGGTGCAGAGCCATTAACAGCCCCGCAATCGGAAAGAAGTTTGGCCAAGCCGAAGCGGCGATGGCATTTCCCTGCCACAACGCCAATAGATGGACGATTCCAATCGCAAAGGCTCCCCAGGCGGAGGCCGACAGCAAAACGTTGGCATTGATGACACGATTGTTCATCGCCATCAAAGTCTTTCGCATGATCGGATAACCGATCCACAGCAAGATCACCAGTGAGATCGCCAAACTGGCGAGCGGATAGAATAGAACCGGCAGCGACAGGTGGAGCAGATTCGATGTGACAAGCGGATGAAGCAGCAGATTGAGAATCGCCAGTACTAGTCCGAGAAAGCCACGACGCTTGATGGTCGCGAAGATGGCCTGATCGGTTTCGTATTGCTGGGATTCGCTGCTGGCAACGGTGTAGCCAAGGCTCTCAACGGCAGATTCCAGGCGTTCGATGCTGATCTTCGCGGGGTCCCGGTCAATAAGAATGACACCATGAACCAGATTGACCTGCACATTATGCACCCCTTCGATTCTGCCCAGCGCCTTCTCGACGGACATGGTGCAGAACGAGCACATCATGCCGCTGGCCTTGATCTGTACGAGCTTGCCATTGCTCTTCGGTTTCCCCGTTTCTTTTGTCTCGGTCGGTTTCGATATGATAGCTGACATTGTTTTTCCTTCGTTTTAGTTCGTAAATCTCTGCGCGATGAAAATGACACCGAGGATGAGCAAGACGATGCCCGATGCTTTCTCCACAC
>CAXBHV010001560.1:0-2098 GCA_963974855.1 uncultured Rhodopirellula sp.
ACAAGCTTTGCCGCGTCAATGTGTCAATGCCAGGCGTTAGCACCGTGACGACGAAGGCACGTCACGAAAAACTGATGGCCGCTGTCAGCGAAGCGGCTCGTCGTACCCGTCGCATCGTGGTCACAAAAATGAAACGACCGCCTTCGTTGCGTTTGCGTCGGCGTACTAAGGGTTATCCGACACTTGATACCACGCCTGCATTGGGTATTGGACAATGAGCAACTCCGAACGCCGCCTCCAGCTTCATGAACGTGTCTTATTGTCGCTAAACCGAATCCTCGGAAAGGATTTGGTGCGGCATGTTCAGTGCGAGTCAAACGAGCGACATGTGTCGCTCGCGGGAACCGTCGCGACCCGCGACGACATGTTCCTTTGTTTGGCTGTTGCCAGAACGACTCCGGGCGTCGATTCCTTTGAAAACAAAGTCCTGTCTCTCAATCGTTAACCCCCACACCTTTAATCGCGGTTTACCATCATGACTTCTCGCATCATCACCGTCAGCCGAATCGACCTCGGGCGGCTACAGTCTCTTTTAGACAGCCATTTTGTCAAAGCAATCGGCAACGATCGTGCTCACTTGAAGGAACTAAAAAGTAAGTTAGAGCATGCGACCGTTGTTGATTCCAGCGAAATGCTGCCCGACATCGTGACGATGAACTCGACGTTCAACCTCTTTGACTTAGATCGTAACGAGGCCGACACGTTTACTTTGGTGTATCCCGAAGAGGCCTGTATCGCCGAAGGAAAACTTTCGATTCTTTCGCCACTTGGCGCAGAAATCTTCGGACTTTGCGTCGGTGAAAAATTGACGTTACACATCTTGAATCGCGAGACTCGAAAGCGCGTCGATAAAATGTCGTTTCAGCCCGAGCGAGTCGGCGCGTTCGATTTGTAGGGACAAAGTCCCGGCCACTTAGCCAGCTCAGCCCATCGGGCTGGGATATGTCGGACAATCAATTCGAAGAGTTAACGCCCGCCATTTGTAGGCAATTCGTCGAGCCGTTGGCCCAGACCCCACTTTTCCACTCACTAACTCGAGCAATCATGTCCATTGCAAGCCATCACGTCGTCATCACCGCCGAATACCAACACCACATCGTCATCACCGCCGAAGATCACCAGCGACTGTTGCAGTTACTCCAGCGTGAATTCAAAGAAATCACCGGATGTACGTCCCACTTATACGATATGTTGAAAGAACTTCACCGCGCTAGTGTGGTCGACCCTGCGGACGTGTCCCGAGACGTCGTCACCATGGACTCCGTCATCGAATTAACGGACCTTGACACCAACGAAAGCGAGATTTTCACGCTCGTCTACCCTGACTCCGAAAACGTGAAGGAAAACATGCTGTCGGTGTTTGCGCCTATCGGGACCGCTATTTTGGGTTATCACATCGGTGATTTTGTGTCCTGGGCGATCCCCATCGGATTGCGACGCATGAAGATCGAAAGCATCCTCTATCAACCAGAACACTACCAGAAATGAAAGGAGAGTTTCATGAGCAGTCACGAAAGTCGTCTTAGCAAAGTTGAATCATTCTTAGTTCCCGCTTTGCCGTTCATCGGAACCGCCGTTGGGGCCGCACTGGCTTACTGGATCTACCAATTGCACATCTCATTTGGGATGTGATGGACAACGTCAATGGACAGACTTAACTCATCCAATCACTCTCCGTGCCGGTAACCAATCCGTTTCCCGTTGCGCGGCTTCCCGGAACGGCCAAGTCCAGATTGGCACACTCGTTGGCCGCCGACGCACACTTTGACGTGAAGCAGTCGGATGTGGTTCGCAAATAGCAGGTGACTGACTCGGGCGACCAAACGGAGCAGACTTGATTCGGTGAAGGAATCAACACAGAGGAATGGTCCGAGCGAACGTACGCCGAGTGTCTTCGCCGCAACGAAGAGTTGTTGTTGGGTGGAAAGCGTGTCTTGGTCGATGTCAACTTTCGCGTCGACGGCAATCGACGATTGTTTCTAGACGGTGCGACAAAACTCGGCGTGCGAGTTGCAGTGCAGATCTGCCAAGCGGAGCCAGATATAATTCGGACTCGATTGGCCAATCGTCGTGCAGATGCTTCGGACATGGATTGGTG
>CAXBHV010001561.1:0-2098 GCA_963974855.1 uncultured Rhodopirellula sp.
CTACCCGGTGCCTTACGGCCCACGGCTCACCGTTGCGATTTGCGTTTAGATTAAATCAACAAGCCGTGAATCATTTTTGCCAGAACTTGACCATTGAAATTAAAGAGACTTGTGTGGACTTTTCGGTAATCGTGACAGTAATCTATGGAGTTTTTGTCGTCTTTGGAGGAGTCATGGGCTATGTCAAAGCTCAAAGCAAGGCTTCTTTGATCGCAGGCAGCATCACGGGCGGACTGCTTCTGCTCTCGGCGTTTCTGATTGCCAAAGGCTTCACTGCAGGAGCCATTCTAGGG
Source organism: uncultured Rhodopirellula sp. (assembly GCA_963974855.1). Classification (GTDB taxonomy): domain Bacteria; phylum Planctomycetota; class Planctomycetia; order Pirellulales; family Pirellulaceae; genus Novipirellula. Next base: position 294 of record CAXBHV010001561.1, read on the forward strand.
ATCGTTGTCTCGCTACTGCTGATTGGCCAATTTGGCCCCTCGTTGCTGAAGAAGTTCAAGGTAATGCCAAACCTGTTGGTGGTCGTGCTGGGATTGATCACCGTCGGCACGCTCGTTTTCAGTTTCTTCCAATAGGTTCCGGAAATCAAAGCGGACGTGCGGCGCAGTTGGTCCCATGTGTCCATCGGTGCACGATAGAATCAAGCAGTACGGCGAGCCGTGTTGTGCCCGCCGTGAGCATGCAAATGGCAACCGGGAGTGTCCGCAGTGAACCAGCACCGTGCATTTATGATCCAGGACCGGCGAGAGTTTCTTCGCGCGAGTGCCTGGGGCGCCGCCGCGACGGCCGTTGCGGGTATGGGGATGTCCCGATTAGCGTTGGCCGAAACGCCTGAGGCCGCGGCGACCGCTTTGCTGCCGCCCCGGCCCGCAAGCATTCAAGTGCTGATGCCGCGAGATCGAGTGCCGTTGTCGTTCATCATTGATGATTCGACGTGCTTGGTGAACATGGGACACTTTTGCACTCCGCAGTTCGCGACCGCCTTGCCAAACCGCACCGAGTATCAAAAACCGTGGAGATCATGGCCGCGTGAAATCCCCGATAGCTTTGTCCGCAAGTTTGGTCAGTGGTGTGCCAGCCAGGGCGTGAAAGGCAAGTACAGTATCGTCCCCAATCCTGCCTGCGTCGGCTGGCTCGATCGAGAACTGCCCGGTTGGTCGCGATCCGAACTGCAGTCCAGCCTAAAACTTGTCCGCGAATTGATGCTTCCCAATTGGGACATCCATCCCGAGATGATTACGCACACGCGGGTGATCGACTTGAAGACCGGCCGACCGATGCAGGAAATCAGCGCGGCAACGATGGAGAATTCGTATCCCCAGGAAAAGAAGAGCGTCGATGAATTGGCTGCCTATCTGGCCTATGCCCTTCGCCTTGTGAAGAACTGTGATCTTCCCTGCGAAGGAATCACCACTCCTGGTGGCTTTGGCAATTCGATGAAAAACGAACTGCCGATCGCGGTCGACCAAGCGGTTCGCGACGTCTACGGCGTCGATCTGCCGCACTATTTCAAATACGTCATCTCGGGTGACCAGAGCACCGAGCCTAAACTCGAACATTTGCGAGGCGTCGGGACCGACGACGTGCGGTTGACGGTGAACGTGCCGGCGGGAACAGGCGATTGGTTTGGCGGTTGGCAAGGCGATTCTCTCTCGGAACCGGATCGCTATTGTAATGCCGCGGCGACCAGTGGCCGAATGGTCGAACTGATCCATCGGCGGCAACCGGCAGTCATGATTTGTCACTGGCCGGGGATGTACAGCAACGGCAGCGAAGAAGGATTCCGTTCCTTCCAACGAGTCGTTGGGTCGTTGGCGTCGCGATTCGCCGACGACACGATCTGGATGAAGGTCAGCGAAATTGCCCGTTACTGGGCCGCCAAACAGCTGACCGCGATTAGCCGCGTGGGCAACCGCTTGACGCTCACGGCCCCCTTTGCCACAGAACGATTCACGTTGCAGATCGACGGCGGCGCGGGACCTGTGAGTCTCCAGCAGGGAAACGATCGCACGCTACTGCGTGAGGCAACCGATCGATCGACTTTGGATGCAGGGACATGGATCGCCAACGATCAAAAACTTGTCGCTTGTTTCGACTTGCCGAAGGGGACGAGCGAGCTCGTACTGGGAGCGACTTCCTAGGCCCTGCTTCGTCTGCCGATCGCAACCACCCCTACGGCTTAGCCTGGTGCAGTCACCTCTCCACCGACGAAGTCGGGGGAGAGGTCGAGCACGCCCTTAAGGCG
>CAXBHV010001562.1:0-2097 GCA_963974855.1 uncultured Rhodopirellula sp.
GAGCCTCGTTCCAGCTCAGTGCAGCACCGCTGCAGGGAACCACGGTCGAAGTTGATCGCCGTCGCAATCTGGTCACGGTGATGGCCGCCCAACAAAACCAAAAGGGTTGGCAGAAGGTCATCAACACCCTTGATGTTCCGTCGTTTGACAAGTCAAAAGTCACCGACATCATGCGGCTTGAAAACGCCGAGCCAGCACCGATTCAGCGAGCCATTCGCCTGCTCGGTGAACTTGATGCTCGCCGCGTTAAACCGATCACCGCAGAGAACGCCTTCCAAAACGCGGTCTTTCAACAAGACGCGGCGGCAACGCCTGCACCACCCGCAGCGGACGCGGCTGGTGAAACCGGCGACGACGAACAAGGTGGCTCCGGAGTAATCGGCGACACTCAGATTCAGTTCGTTCCCGAACTTGGCACGATCATCATCCGCGGAGCGAAACGCGACGTGGAACGAGTGATGGAAGTCATCAAAGAGATCGAAAAACAAAGCGATCTGACACGTCCCGACATCGAAGTGGTCAATCTGCGTCACGCGGACAGCAACGCGGTCGCAACACTACTGAAACAACTTTACGACGATGTGCTTTCCGCACGGCAAGGCGAAGTCAGTATCACGGCACTTGATTCGCCCAACTCGCTGCTGCTGATCGGTCGCGCCGAAGCGATCAACGGCGTTCGTGACTTGATCGCGAAGGTAGACATCCCTGTCGACGAGTCGAGCCGTTTGCGAATCTTCCGCCTGCAACACGCTTCTGCGTCCGACGCCGAAGAAACGATTCGTAGTTTCTTCGTCGATCGTCCAGGAGGAAGCGACGACCTCCGTCCTGGTATCGGACCACGCGTTCGTGTGCTAGCCGACTATCGCACCAACTCGCTGATTGTCAGCGGAGCTCCTCGCGATATGGAAGAAGTGACTCGGCTAATCAACGACCTCGATGTTCAGCAGATTTCGGCTCAAAGCGAAATCAAAATCTTCAAATTGAACAATGCAGTTGCCGAAGATTTGGCTCCCGTGATCCAGTCCGCGATCAATGGTGAAAGTACGGCAGGGGGCGATGGCAGCGTGACCACCCCGTCGACCACTTTGTCGATGGTAGCGGTAAACGGCGAAGGAAATCAGATCCTCGATTCCGGTATCCTTGCCGGGGCCGTAATCACCGCTGACCCTGGGGCAAACTCCATCGTCGTGCGGGCACCTTCATCCAGTATGCCGCTGATTGCGGAATTGATTCGTCAACTCGACCAATCGCCTGGCATCGATTCTCTCGTCAAAGTGTTCACGATCGAAAATGGCGACGCCGTACAGTTAAGCACCGCATTGACCGAGTTGTTCGGTGCCGATGCGGCAACCAGCGGAACGAGTGTCGGTGCAGGAAACCTTGGCGGATTGCCAAATGTCACTGCGGGAAGCGACAGTTCGCTTGTTCCACTGCGATTCAGCACGGACCTGCGAACCAACAGCATCGTTGCAAGCGGCTCGGCCGAGGACCTCGAAGTTGTCGAAAGCATCTTGCTGCGACTCGATGGAGCTGGCTTCTCAGAACGCATTACCGAAGTCATTTGGCTGCGTCATCAAGGCAGCGATACCGTCGCCGCAGCGATCCAACAATACGTGCAACAACGCACCCAAGGTGTCAACTCGATCCAGCAGTTCCAACAGGGTGGTCTTGGGCCGTATGATTTACCCGATCGCGATCTCATTGTTGTGTCTGAACCGATTACTAACAGCTTGCTGTTGAGCGTTTCGCCACGACTGTATGAAGACGTGCGTGGTTTGATCGACAAACTCGATCGTCGCCCGCCGATGGTGCTGATCAAAGTTTTGCTTGCGGAAGTTGCTCTAGACGACATTTTTGAAATCGGCGGTGAAATTGGGCTGCAAGATTCAATGATGTTTGACCGGGGTGTGGCAAACGCCGCGTTACCGGCATCCGTTCCCGGCTTCAATTTCAACGGCAACGGTGCGACGAACGTTAGCTCCTTTGGCCAAGAGAATCTGGCAGGGAGCGGTTTGACGAGCTTCGGCGTAGGCACCACCAACGGCAATCTCAACTACGGCGGTTTCGTGCTCAGTGCCGCGAGTGAGTCGATCAGTC
>CAXBHV010001563.1:0-2093 GCA_963974855.1 uncultured Rhodopirellula sp.
CGCAGGTGCTCGACGAAGATCGCTATTTCGGGTTGGTCGTCTGGTACGACGAAGCCTCACGTAGCGAACCCGACGTGATTGCTCAAACGATCATCGAAACACCATCTGGACGCCGCGTTTCCCTTGGCGAAGTCGTCGATGTGTTGGACACGACGGGACCAAACACGCTGAACCGCGAACACGTCCAACGGCGAATTGTGGTTTTCTGCAATGTTCAAGGTCGCGACTTAACCAGTGTGGTCGAAGATATTCGCACACGAACTAAGCCCATCGAGGAGCGACTGCGAAATCTGCCTGGCGACTACCACATCGAATACGGCGGACAGTTTGAGGCGCAGCGAGACGCTAATCAACGACTTTTGATTCTAGGCAGTCTCTCTGTCGTGGGAGTGTTCCTGCTGTTGGTCAAATGTCTCCAGTCGTGGCGAGCCGCACTGCAAGTGCTAGTCAACATTCCCTCTTCGGAGGCGCTTGCTGCGGTACCATGGTGGCAATGGCCAAGTGTCTGGATCGGAGCGACGACTTTATCGGTTGCCCACTGGGTCGGCTTTATCACGTTGATTGGAATCGTCAGCCGCAACGGCATCATGATGATCTCTCACTACATGCACCTGATGGAGCATGAGGGCGAAGAGTTCGGCAAAGCGATGATTATTCGCGGTAGTCTCGAACGATTGGCCCCGGTGATGATGACGGCGACGACCAGTTTCATTGGATTGCTGCCATTGATTCTCGGTGCTGGTCAGACGGGCAAAGAGATTCTGTATCCGCTCGCCCTGGTCGTTTTCGGCGGCATGTTGACTTCCACTCTGCTGGATCAATTGGTAACACCCGCGTTGTTTTACCGCTTCGGGCACAGGAAGTAGGAGGGAAGTAGGAGGGAAGTTGGGAGAGGGGGAGATGGGGAGATGGGGAGAGGGATTTGGGGCCAGACTCCCAGCTCTCCTCCCCCCAGCTGCCGAACTTCTCTACGACGAAAAATCAAGAAAATCCGAATCCCCGTGAAGAAGCAACACTGCCAGAGCATCTAACCAGCAACTTTACACGCACAAAGCGTTTCAGGCGTGCTGGATTTCGGTTGGCGAGTCGGACTTTGCTAGCCCCCGTAAGTTTAACGCCCCCCAGAGTTCCCCGAGAGAAGGTCGATTTGAAGATGATGATGGCACGATTCCCCCTAATGGCCCTAGCTTTAATTGTTTTTGCAAGCGGTTTTGGCACGACGACGGTTTCCGCCGACGACGGTCACGCTCACGCTGCTGGCCACGATCATGCTGCAATGATGGACGCTGAGAAAAAAATCGAAGCGTCTTTGTCGACGCTCTCGCCGCAAGATCAGCAGCTTGTAAAGGCTCAGCGTTTTTGTCCAATCATGACTTACGATCGCCTCGGCTCGATGGGCACACCGCTGAAGGTGATGATCGAAGGCAAACCTGTGTTCCTGTGCTGTAAAGGCTGTGTTGAGGACGCGGTCGCCGGTGGTGCCAAGACGGTCAAAACCGTCATGAAGCTGCGTGATTCAACGGAGACGCTTGCCAAGTTGCCAATGGAAGAACGGATAGCAGTGGAAGCACAAAAATATTGTGCCGTTGCAAACACTAGCTTTCTCGGATCGATGGGAGCTCCGATCAAATTGGAAGTGGATGGTAAGCCTGTCTACTTGTGCTGTGGTGGTTGCACCAAGAAGGCCCAATCCAACCCAGCCGCCGTGCTTGCCAAAGCCGAAGAACTGAAAAAAGCGGGAACGCTAGAAGGCCACGATCATGCCGCGCATGACCACGCCGAACACAAGCAATAGGCGAAAGCTGGGAGTCGGGAGAAGAAGACGAGTGTTCTTGCCGATCCCTTGGCGACTCTGTTAATTAAATTTCGTTAAACCGCAGCGATGCGTACCAGATCGGTGCATGTCGGTGCGGTTTTTTCGTGCTAGTTACCCAACTTCCCACTAAGCATTCTCAGCGAATTTCTCATCTTTGATTCCAAACTTCAGCTTCCATTCCATCGCGGCACAATACAGCACGGGGACGACCAGCATCGTCATAATCTCGATCGTCATGCCGCCGAAACTGGGAATGGCCATCGGGACCATGATGTCG
>CAXBHV010001564.1:0-2092 GCA_963974855.1 uncultured Rhodopirellula sp.
GAAAAGTCTCCGTTTGAGTACACCAAAACAGCGGATGACAATCGCGTCAGTCGGTTGATCGACAAGCTGAAGTCGAAAGAGATCAAACTGGAGTACACTCGCGAGCAAGGCTATCTCGCTTCGATGCTTGATGCGCTGGAGATACCGGCATCCTCACAGACGCTGGTGTTTTCAAAAACCAGTTTGCAGGTGCGTTACATCTCGCCTCGCAATCCGCGGGCGATCTACTTCAACGACGACACCTATGTGGGTTGGGTCCGCGGCAGTTCGTTAATGGAAATTTCGACGGCTGACCCGAAACTTGGAGCGGTGTTTTATACCGTCGATATGATGCCATGGCGTGCCAAAGTCGAGAGAGCCTCTTACGACTGTTTGGGTTGCCATGTGACGTCGATGACGCAAGGCGTTCCAGGTCATACCGTCCGCAGCGTTCTGCCTAGCATCGATGGATCGGTCAACGCACAAACGGCATCCTCAATCACCTCGCATCGCAGTCCATTCTCGCAGCGCTGGGGTGGTTGGTATGTGACGGGACGTCATGGTGAGATGACGCACCAGGGCAACTCGATGCTGCGAGGCGATCGACTGGACACCCGTGACAACGGCAATCGACTCAATCTACGAGACGAGTTTGACACCTACGATTACTTATCGCCGTACAGCGACATCGTCGCGTTGATGGTGCTGGAGCATCAGTCACAGATGCACAACACAATGACACGCGCCGACTTCTCGATGCGTCAATTGCAACACGAAGGAGATAAACAGGATCCGACTGCGGAGTCCGAGGACGAGTGGCGAGGCCAGTTGTACATGATCGCCAAACCGGTCGTCCAAGAGTTGCTGTTTTGCGAGGAGACCGAATTGACGAGCGAAGTCAAAGGATTGCTCGAGTTTGCACACGAGTTCGAAAATCGCGGGCCCAGCGATGATCAAGGACGCTCGCTTCGCCAATTCGACCTCAAGACACGGATGTTCAAATACCCGCTCAGCTATCTGATCTACTCGGAAGCCTTTGATTCGCTAAGCGAGGAACTGCGCCGCGAGGTGATCCGCCAATTGCTGGATGTGCTCGAAGAACGCGACACGTCGGAAACCTACGCTCATTTGACCACGGATATGCGACGTGACATCCTGGAAATCTTGCGAGCTACGAAGCCTGGATTCGAGCGGGACGCCAGCTAAGGACCGTCAATGTGAGTCATTCAACATCCTGTTGTGAGCCGACGGCGTTAGCCAGGGCTGCTAAAAACGTGGCATTGACACGACGTTTTGACAGTCCAATTCGGTGTTGACTTTATTTGCGCATTCGCGATTTTTTAGTGGTCCCCGGACTCACGTCCGGGGCTACTGCCTGCCGTCGCTATCGCGACTAAGATTCGAAACCATACTTGCGTAATCTAAAGTACCACGGAATGCCGAATTCTGGCAGCGCGATACGAGCCCTCGGCCGCTCCGATAAACCACCGAAAGTCTTCGCGACTTTCGCTACGAGGGCAGCAAGGATGACCGAAAGCCTTGACGGGCTGTTGATTTAGTGAGCCGCTCGCGCGTGAGCGACCGGGTTCCACGCATTGCCCGGTGCCTTACGGCCCACGGCTCACCAATGCGATTCGCATTTCGATTAAATTAACAGCCCGTTGACGACTTCCGCTACTGTAACAGTTACTTCGTCGCCACTTCGTTGGATTCTGACTCGTTGGCTTTCCAACCTAATTTGTAGGCGGCCGCTTGGGCTTGGCGACTGTAATCAATCGATTCGCCTAAAATCCGTGCAGCTTCCTGGTCGGCATGGAAGCCTTTGGAGTTTTCGCTGCTGATGTAGTCCAACCGCCACATTGCTTTACGTTGCAGATCACGGATCGGCTTTAACTGAGCTTCGGTGGCACCGTTTTCTTGTGCCATCACGATTGCATCGAGCATCTCGGTCATCGCGATTGCCGCGCGATCGATGAGAGCTCGTGTGCGATCTTGGATCGTATCGACGCGTGCTTGCAGCTCGGTCTCGGAAACATTGTGACAAGTCTGGCACGCCTTGTTGATATTCAGCATCGGGCTGCGAACCCAGTGGCTGCTGACTTTGGTAGCTCCT
>CAXBHV010001565.1:0-2090 GCA_963974855.1 uncultured Rhodopirellula sp.
CACTGAGCGTCGGCGATCGCTTCGCCGAGTTGTCCGGCCCGCTCCAGGTCAGCATCAAGAATTCCATCACCGGACCCGCCCATCACCCCAATTTTGAGTTTCATTCTTGTGAACGTATCTCCCATCGGCATCGTCCTCCCATGTTAGGCTTGCAAAGTGCTGACGAGCACAGAACTACGACGAATGTTGAGAGTCCCTGCATCCCAAATCACCGTCCTATGTATTGGATGCAATGCATCGGCGATGCCTTCACTGAATAGTCAAGAAAGACACGAAAACGAAGGATGGACCAATTTTTCTTTGATGCGCTGAAACCAGTCGAAAACATGATCGTGCCCTTCCATGCCAACCACTCTATGACGTGCCGGCAGGCTTCCAAATTCAGCGTGTTGAAATCGGGAAAGGATGTCGTTGTTTTCTAATGGGTCGGTTGTCGCATCTGCATCCTAGCCCAGCATCATGTAGCTGCCAGGGACTAACGCTCGTTGCACTGACTGGATCATCTGGTCGATATCATCTCGCGAGTTGACACCGAATCCAAGCAGTCCGTTTTGACTTCTTGAGTAAGTTCATTGGCGTTTAGTCACAGTGGGGAGTCGATCAACAGGAGAGGTAAAGCGGGCGACCGAAAGCAAGAAGAGTGGAAAACTGTGCTCGCTTTTGCTTTCCATATCAGATTTCGGCTAAGCATCTTCAGCGAACTTCTCGTCGCTAACGCCTAGCTTCAGCTTCCATTCCATGGCGGCGCAATAGAGAACCGGCACGACCAGCATCGTCATGATCTCGATCGTCATGCCGCCGAAACTGGGAATGGCCATCGGGACCATGATGTCGCTGCCGCGACCTGTGGACGTCAACACTGGGATAAGTGCAAGCAGCGTTGTAGCAGTCGTCATCAGGCAAGGGCGGCAACGGCGCATGCCTGCGGTGACTGTGGCTTCACGAGCGTGCTTGGCATTGGTTATTTTTTCTTTTCGGAAGCTCTCATCCAGATACGACGCAATCACTACGCCATCGTCACTGGCGATTCCAAACAATGCCAGGAAGCCCACCCACACTGCCACACTCAAGTTGATCGTGTGGACTTGGAACAACTCTCGCATATCCGTGCCTAAGAAACTGAAGTTGAGGAACCAATCAGTTCCATAGAGCCAAAGCATGATGAAGCCACCCGCCCACGCGATCATGATCCCACTGAACACCAATGATGTCGTGATGACCGATTTGAACTGCATGTACAGAATCAAGAAAATCAAACCTAGAGCCAGCGGCAGGACAATCATCAGCGTCTTCTGCGACCGGATTTGATTCTCGTAGTTACCTGCGAACGTGTAGCTGACCCCGGCGGGCAACACGAGCTCGCCACTGTCAATTTTCTCCTGCAAGAAAGCCTGTGCATCTTCGACCACATCGACCTCTGCGTTGCCAGGCTTCATGTCGAATAGCACGTACCCAACCAGGAATGTGTCCTCACTCTTAATGACCTGTGGCCCGCGAATGTACTTAATCTCCGCAAGTTGCTCGATGGGAATCTGCGGCCCCATCGGAGTTGGAACAAGAATTCGACCGAGTGATTCAGCCTCATCGCGAAGCTCGCGATAATAGCGAACGCGAACAGGATAGCGTTCACGGCCTTCGACGGTGGTTGTGATTCGTTTTCCGCCGATCGCTACTTCGACGACGTCTTGCACATCACGAATCTGCAAGCCGTATCGCTTGATCGCATCGCGATCAATGTCGATCTCTAGATACGGTTTCCCGACGATTCGGTCGGCGATGACCGCTGGGGCCTCCACCGTGGGAACCTGTTTCAAATAGCCTTCGATCTGAAGGGCGACCTTTTCAATCGTTTCCAAATCGGGGCCTTTGATCTTCATCCCCATCGGCGCTCGCATGCCGCTTTGCAACATCACGATTCTGGCAGCGATCGGTTGCAGCTTCGGCGCGGACGTGGTCCCGGGAATATCGGCGGCTTCGGTGATCTTTTCCCAAATGTCATTGGGCGATTTGATTTCTTCTCGCCATTGCCGAAAGGGTCTCCCGTGCGGCTCAGGAATCAATTCTCCGTCTTCATCCCGTGCGAAGTCGTC
>CAXBHV010001566.1:0-2089 GCA_963974855.1 uncultured Rhodopirellula sp.
AAGACCGTTCCTGTCACCGCTCGCCCGGTGTGCATGCGATTGGTGGCTGCGGCATGTTCGTCAATGACTTCATGGTTGACCGTTCGCACGGCAGTCACGTGATCCATCAGTGGTGCGAGCTGCTGCAAGTGCTCACAGACTTGCACACCTGGAACCGCAGTATCGACTGCGGCGTAGTACGAGCCCGCTTTCTTGGCGACCGGATCCCCTTGTCGTTTGGGATCAAACGTATCGATTTGCCCCATCCCGCCGCCGAGCCAAATCGAGATGACATGTTCCGCCTTGCCTTGGATCAGAGGGCTCGCCGACGACGCGGCAGCCGTACGTGGCAGCAACAAACCGCCAGCAGCCGCACCGATCGCCGCAAGGCTGTCACGACGACTAAAACGCAGCGAAGATTGATCAAGATTCATAGGAGTGTCGCAGTTTTGAGGTTTGTTTCAGGCGGGATGAAATTAGGTTGGCGGTAGTGGATCTTGCAGCACTAACCGAACATCATGGCACCCAGACAAATTCACGGTGGTTAATCAGACTCCAAACGAAGTCTTCGTAAACGGTTCGCCAAACAGGGTCGAGTCGTGGGTCCGCTGGTGGTCCCTGGCTTACCCGTTGCTCTAGCTGTTGTTGAATTGTATTGGTTTCGCCTCGCAAATGGTTGAACCAGGTGACTTGAGGAAGCGGAGGCAATGCGTCGGGGAAATGCACTTGTTCCTCGGGAACGAGACGTTGATCAAAGCCAACGCTTAGCTCACTCACGAACGCATGCCGTTCTTCGGTTGTCGGTTGTCGGGCTAGGAACCGCAGGAATAACGTGTTCACTAGTGACTCCGGCGACGGGGCCTCGATCGCGAGCTGGCTCAACTCGCTGCCCACCGATGCCCGGCTGAGCGACATTGCCAGCGTTCCATTGGACAAAATTCCCGGTTGCAACACGTTGGCGTCGGTGTCACGAACGCTGATCGGCTTTGCCCGAGACCCATTCCATCCAAACGCTTGCAACACGTCGGTCACAGCTCGAGCACTCGGTAGCGACAAACTGGGCCGATCACGCTCGTTATTCAAGCTGGCAAACATCCAGGACCGCTTCGGGACGCCCATCGATTGTCGTTTTCCAATCGGGCGTTGCCCGTCATGGACGAACGTCAATTCTCCGACGTTCATTTCATTCCCACACGCCACATACAGCGAATCAACGACCTGTTCTGCGGTCAGTCGACGACGATCGGGCGCGCTGAAGAAACGCTGTTCCGCATCGGCAATCAGGTTTTCGCCCGATGCCTCGCGTTGGTAAGTCTTTGACGTCATGATCTGCCGCATCACAACTCGCAAGTCGTAACCGCCAGTGATCCATTGGTAAACCATCCAGTCGAGTAGCTGAGGGTGACTCGGCGTCTGCCCCTCCCAGTCGCTGACGGGTTCAACCAACCCGGCGCCCATCAGTTGTTTCCAAACACGGTTGACCATCACTTGACCGAAACGTCTGTTTTGGGGTGCAGTCATCAGCACCGCCAACCGTTCGCGTGAATCGCTTGGGTCCACCATCAGGGAACGGATTTGATCGTCATCCGCAATCCCGATCAAATTTTCCAGCGGCCAATCAGGGCGGATGGATTCGTTCGGCTTCAGTGTGACTCGGATCAACGACTCACGCCCCTTCTTTTCGAAAAAGGCATCGGGGACGCGACTGGTTTTTGGCACTTGCACGCTCTTGCGTTCTAACATCGCTGCGAGTGAATACAGATCACGCTGCAATGTTGAGTGATAGGGTGAATCGTGGCAGCGTGCACACTGCAGTTCGACTCCCAAGAACGCCCCCGCCAAGATATTCGCCTTTTCCGCATACGGCGCATCGCTTTCGCCTGACAATCGAAAACCCGCCCTTCCGCCGGTGTCGGGGCTGCCTCGCATCATGACCAGTTCGGTAATCATTCGGTCAATCGGCTTGTTGTCACGCAGCGAGTCATACAGGAACCAACGAAACGGCCCCGTACTGCCCATCGACTGATTCAGCAGCGTGGGATTCTCGGCTAACAAATCTTGCCAGAGACTGATCCAATGATCGGCCATCCGCTGATCCGAAAGCAGATCG
>CAXBHV010001567.1:0-2089 GCA_963974855.1 uncultured Rhodopirellula sp.
GCACTCATCCGGCCAACGGCTCAGTCGGAATTCGTACTCGCCTGCCTGTGCCACCTCGACGTGCCATACTCCGTTCTTGCGATCGCCAGCTCGGACTTGTTTCTGTTGATCGATGAACACATCGGCCCATTCACACGCCGTTAACTGCACAGGATTTTCGGCATCGTGGCCAATGATCGAAGGCTCAAACTCGTTGGCCTGATCTTTTACGCCGTCCCACCACGCGTTCAAATGGGCTCGCATTGCTCGGGTCACTTCCGGATGTTCGGCGATCACGTTTTGTGTTTGCAGCGGATCCTCGGTCAAATTGTAAAGCTCTTTGTCGGAAAGTAGTCGCCACTGTTTCCATAACACCGCCGCCCCCTCACGACGTGGGACCGCCGGGTTGTTAGGTGTCGTCTTGACCGTCTTGAACGGCATGCGGCTGTAGTTGATAACCAGCATCCGATCCTCGGGAACGCCATTCGTTCCTCTCAACACGTTGGCCAAACTGATGCCGTCAAACTGAGTCTCCGATGGAATATTCATCCCCAGCAAATCGACCAGTGTCGGCAACACATCTTGCACTTGAGTTAGCCCGGCGACGTCACTTGCGGGGCGTAGCGAACCGGCGGGCCAGCGGACGAAGCACGGTACCCGATGTCCTCCCTCCCACAACGTCGTTTTGCCACCTTTCATGTTGGCATTGAAATACTTCGGCCCAAACGTGCTGCCGTTGTCAGTCATGAAGATGACCACGGTGTTCTCACGCAGCCCGCTCTCAGTCAAAAATGCCTCGAGCCGGCCCATGTTCTCGTCAATGTTGTCAACCATCCCCAGGAAACGGATCAGCTCGGACTCCTGGTTCGGCGGCAGGTTCGGTAGCGTATCGCGAATTGCCTGGAATGCCTTCTGCGCCGATTCACGATTTCGCGCGGGCACGTAATGCGGTTGATGAGCCGCGGCGGTTGCCAAATAGCAAAAGAAAGGCGTATTCGCATCCGCTTGGTCCTTCATCCACTGAATCGATTCGCGAAACAGCACGTCGGTGGTGTAGCCGCGATAGGATTGACGCACGCCGTTGTGGACGTAGGTGTCGCCAAAGTAATCATTCTGCCACGCATCGGGGACCGAACCGATGTGGGAGGATGGGAACCATACGCTTTCCTGAAACCCACGATCCTGGGGTCGGTAGGGATAGGTGTCGCCTAGATGCCACTTTCCAAATAGCCCGGTCTGCCAGCCTGAAGCGGTGAACAGATCGCCCATGGTCGGAAACGTTCGCCGCAACAGCGTTCGTCCGCTGCTGACATTCATCGCGCCGTTACGAAGCGAGTCCACTCCCGTCATCAACTGGCCTCGTGTCGGAGTGCACATCGGTGCGACGTGGAAATCGGTCAGCCGGATACTCTCGTCATGCAGTCGATCCAAATGAGGCGTCTGCAGAACCGGATTCCCATGGCACGACAATTCGCCAAAACCTTGGTCGTCAGTAATGACCACCAAAACGTTCGGTCGTTCAGTGCGCGGCGTTTCTGCGGCCAACAAATGGGACGCCGATAGCAACAACGGCAAAACAAAGAACAAAGTTTTCATCGATTGATTCTCGGGTGTCATACGGGGCGTAAATGTGGGATAGGCTTCCAGCCTGTCATCGCATCCAAAACAGGCTAGAAGCCTATCTCACATCGCGAAATCCGTCAGTAATAAAGTCGTTCAGCTCGTTCCCAGGCTCCAGCCTGGGGACGGGATGCCTTGGGAACCAGTGGTGTAAATGTCGTTGATCGCTCCGCGATCTTACGTTCGAACCGCGGGAACGATCGGAAAATAAATGTGTAGTTTCAAGTAGGGCCGGTTCCCACCGGCCATCCTTAACGGCTCAATGAAATCGGCCGGTAGGAACCGGCCCTACGCTCTGTCATTGCTTTAAAAGACAATAGTAATTTTGGGCTTGTACCGAGCGATTCGCGACTTGTCCAATTCAACAATAGGTAACTCACTCCTTCGCTCGTCCCCAACGGAAACGCTGTGAAGCATTTTTTCATATAGAGTTTGTGCTAATTTGACGTAGCGGAAGTCGTCAAGACTTTCGTTTCCATGACGTATGCCC
>CAXBHV010001568.1:0-2087 GCA_963974855.1 uncultured Rhodopirellula sp.
GACGTCACGAAAGATGCCAGAGAGACGCCAGAAATCCTGGCATTCTAAGTAAGAACCATCGCTCCATCGGAAGACTTGTACGGCGAGCGTGTTGTGGCCGGGCTTCACAAATTTCGTCAAATCAAATTCAGCGGGCAGGTAACTGCCTTGACTATAGCCAACCTTTTCTCCGTTGACCCACAAGTAGAACGCACTCTCAACACCGCCGAAATGGATGAATACTTCGCGGTCGTTCCACTCTGCGGGCAGTTCAAAAGTTCGTCGATAGCTGCCGACTGGATTGCGATACTCGTAGGACGTGAAATGCGGGGGTGGCTCGCCCGTGACCTTGGGCCAGTCTCGTTTGAACGGGTAAGCTTGGTTGCAATAGATCGGCACGCCGAATCCTTGCGTCTGCCAACTCGCAGGAACCTGGATGTCACTCCAGTCGGAATCGTCGAAAGACTCGGCGAAGAAGTCCGTCGGTCGCAAATCGTGACGTTTGGCGTAATGGAACTTCCATTGGCCGTTGAGCATCTGGACGCGAGATGATTTTTGCCAATCTTGGTTGGTCGCAGCGTCGCGGTCAGGAAACGGCAGTGAGAAGACTCGCCCAGGCTCCTTATTGATTCCGATGACCTGCTCGTTTTCCCAATCGAGACTCGCCGCAAAAAGTGAGCTACTCAAAACAAGGATGGTGAAAGGAACCATCAGTTTGAAAGTCATCGTGAATACTCTGTGTTGGGGGTTAGACTCGTTTGTTCTTTACACAGTTTCGGTCAACAGTTGCCAGCATACAAGTTGCATTCGCGGCATGTGAAACGGACCTTTCCAAAGATTGCCCTTCAGCGTCGAGCTAACGCTACCGTCGCGATGAAGGTAGCCAAACCACTCACCATATTCGGGGTCAGGAAAATGTTCGTACGTCCAATCATGAATCATCGAGTGCCACTTCGTATATTTCGGATCGCCGGTTAACTCATAGGCAAGCAGCGTCGCGATGATCGTTTCGTTCTGCGGCCACCAGAACTTCATATCGTGCCAATACTCTTGAACGGGCAGCCCGTTCACATCGACGAAATAGAGGATTCCGCCATGTTCGCGATCCCAGCCACGTTCCCACATCCAGTCGAGCATTTGGCATCCGGTGCGAATCAGTTCCTGATCGCCACGGATTTTTCCTTCCATCATGATGAACCACGCGCCTTCGATGGCATGACCAGGATTGAGCAGTCGCCCGTCGAAGTGATCGATCTGTGTGCCGTCGACCCCCACCGTTTCCATGACACACTGAATGTCGTCTTTCAAGTGATAACGACGAATCCAATCAATGCTGCGATCGATCCACTCATTGGCATCGGGTAGGTTGATCGATTCGCGTAACTCTTGGGCGGTGACGATCGTGATCATCGGAAAGCCGAGCCCACGCGTGGGACGTGTGTCGGTGAATTTAGGGGCGGTGTCCTGTGGATTCAGGTTGTGGTCAATGAAACGCTGAAACGTCCGCTTCGCTTTCTCGGCGTAGTGCGATTCGCCCGTCGCTTTGGCTAACTCTCCGAAGGCGATCGCGGCAAAACTCTCAGAGAACGCATAACGTCGCTTACGAATCGGTTTCCCATCACGCGTGACATGAAACCACATGCGGCCGTCGCTTGGGTCGAAGCAGTGATCGTCAAGGAACTTTGCCCCGTGTTTGGCTAACTCGAGCCACTCGGGCCGCTTCTTGACGTTGTTGTAAAGCTCTCCCAACAGCCATGTAAATCGTCCCTGTTGCCAAACACCCTTGTCGGTGTCGATGACGGTGCCGTCACGGCCCAGTGACATCATGAAACCACCATGCTCTCGATCGACGCAGTGCTTTGTCCAAAAGGGCAAAGTGTCTTCGAGTAAGCCGTCACGGTACGTGGAAATCAATTTGGATCGGCGGATATCATCCATCGACATGGCCTTTGTGATTGGGCGACTTCAAAACGCTTCTTGGGCCGGCTGGACTACTGGGTATGGCTGGGCAGCAACTTCTGGGGCGTGCAACGTGTAGATGGTTAAGCCAGTCAAATCCTTCAATGGCTTACCAAACGCGAGGCTAGCGATAAAACCCACGGCCACAC
>CAXBHV010001569.1:0-2087 GCA_963974855.1 uncultured Rhodopirellula sp.
GTTTCATGTGAGGATGAAACACGCCATCGTCGATCAGTTGCTCGACGGTAGCACCGTGACGAAATCCTCGTGACAGGCTGACGTAGGGCCCACGTAGTAGCGGTGAAGTCCGAACGGTGTCGAGCCGAAGTTGATCCCGCATTTGGTCGTACAAACGAGGATCGGCCAGGGCATAGCTAGTCAATTGGTAGCGAAGAAAACTACGAACAATTTTTTCGGTATAAACAATCGGATTCAGCGGCATCGATGCCCCTTAAAAACTGTTCAGATGGGTGGAGTGCCTAGGAAGACAGGTGGGTACTATCATAGGAGATTCAGCTGCACATTGCTTCCCCAGGTAGGTCGCCATTCTGATTAGGGCTTGACCGTCTTTAGCCTCACCGACGAAGTTGGGAGAATCGAGCAGAACCAACTAGGCAAAAGAAAGGAACTGAGGGCTCGAACCGTGCATCTACCTGCGAAATGCGAATATCGAAGTGTTTACAAGTGAACTCATCGAACTTGATCGAAAAGCGACCATTAAGGCGTGTTTACATTTGCTTTTCTGTCATTGTGCAGACACAACTCGCACCGCTTGCTACGGAAACGTATTCGTCCCAAGTTTGATTGTGTCGTATTCAACGCGAAAGGATTGGACTTCTTGCGCCAGTTTCTTCCGCGACGTTTCGATTCCGCGATTGTGCGTCTCAATCGCTTTCAGGTCTGCGTCGGCCAATTCGGCCCTCTGTATTTTGCAAAATCGGGTTTGGGCAACCATGAGGCTTCCATTGATCGTCCGGATTGTTGCTCGAATTTGATCCCAAAATGGTGCGAGCCGATTCCAAAATTGTCTCACCTCAGCAGGTGCGTGCTGAACCTGTAGGCTCCTGTCACCGGTCAGATAGGATCGTTTGTCTTTGAGCATCGCAATCGCCAAAGAGTCATCGACCGTCAGGCTTTCATTTGCTGCGTCTGCGTAGTGCAACGCCTCGAATAGCAGGTCTTCCAGGTCATCACCGGGGAAAATGATCCCCAATGCTTGGTTTCTTTTGTTGGCTCGATACACAAACTCGGATCCAGAACCTATCGTTCCAAAGGCACTACGTGGACCAAAGTGCTTGAACTTTCCCGGTTCATACTCGTAAACGGAGGTGGATCCACTGGATTCACAGCCAACCAACAACGTGACGCAGTGGCCATAAGCGGACGGCTGAACCTCTTGTAGGAAAAAGTCTTCAATGGCCTGCTTAACATTGGAGACGTCGTGCTCATTCTCGTAGCCCAGGTTCGATTCCAGCCAACCAAACTGACGCATGATTATGTCGCCTGCTCCCGCCATACCGACGAGAAAGTTTGCACCGACAAACTGTTTGTGAAATCCGTGGCTTTCGGCGTCTGTCGTCGAACCCTGGCTGTCAGAGAACAGCACCGCCTGTTCGCCAGACGTGATCGCAATGTGGACAGTCATTGATTTTTCCCAATAAAAAAACCCGCTGCTTGTTTAGCAACGGGCAATTGTTTCAAGTTAAATTGCGGAAGTCGTTCAGTGGACCGCTTCGGGTTCAAAATCATAAATCCATTCCAACACACTCTCTTGTTGAAACTCGAATTTCATCTTCCATTGGATTCTCTTGGCATCATCAAGACGATCAGTAGAACGCTCGTGTATCGTTTGCAGAAACGAGTTGAAGAACGCCGAGATCAGCATTGCTGCATCCGCATTGGTCAGATCGATGGTCAACTCGTTCCAGTTGAGGCCCTTCTGTGCCAGAAGGTTTTCAGCTAGGCGTGCTCCCTCATCGGTCGGGAAACCAGTGCCGATCATTCGGTTGCCGTCGATTGTCTTCATAGGAACGCCCATTTCAAGAAGCATCAAAAAATCCATCATCCGTCGTTGTGAGTATCAGAAATCAAGCCATCGAGGCAAGAGACTCCTCGTCAAATCCGTAGGTTCAGTACTGTCAGTGTACCTTGCAGGATAGGCCCTGTCGCCGTATCTGCCGGCAATTTCCGGCTGTAACCCCGTCCGCCGGAAACGTGGAATAGCCCATTTCCAGACAAAATCAGCAATCTTCCCCCATTTTTCTTGACAGTTTCTACAAGTTTGA
>CAXBHV010001570.1:0-2082 GCA_963974855.1 uncultured Rhodopirellula sp.
TGGCGAACGCGTGCGTGACAGTCGTGGTGACGTTACAATCTCGAACAATATTCGAGATGTCACCAACCGCATGCGTGACGAACTGAAACGATGTACCGTCACGTTGGAACCGAATACCGGTGGGGCCGACCAACCCGGATACTTTTTGTATTACGAGGGGCCGATGACAAATGCGACGTCATCGTTGTTCGGTCCTTCAACGACGCTCGATGGACAAGTCGTCCCACGTGACGCTCGCTATGGAGATTTCGACGATTACTTTGCTTTCACAGCGGTGGCGAAACCCGGCTCGTGGTTTACCGGCAAAGTGCCGGAATTTATTCTCACGGGATCAGCGACCGATACCGATCCCGTTGTAATCAGGTCCAAATATGCCGAGATTGTCTACTTCACAAACCCCGATCGAAATACGACGACAGGTGCAGTGATTGATGCGGATGGCGACAATCTGCCCGACCGTTTGCAGTTGTATCGACGTGTTTTACTAATCCGTCCCGATCTGAACCTAAATGCCACGGGAGGATTGAACGTCCTGACCGCCGGTGGAAACTGGCAAACCGGCATGACTGCCATTACACAACAGTGTGACTTGTCAGTGCGGCGTGGATTGAATATGGATGGCACCCAAAACAATATCGTCATCGCCAACTCTCTCGAAAACCTGTCGAAACCGCATAACCGTTTTGCTCATGTACGTGTTCCCCAAGCAACGCTACTTGGTTCGGGAACGACTCACACATCGATGCCGATCCTAGCGCTCGAACCGCCGGTTGCCATCGTCGCCAACGCTTCGACAACAACGACGCCTCCATTGCGTCCAACCGATTCGGCGACCAACAGTGATCCGGTGGTTCTAGAGAGTCGCTGGAGCGGGTATCTACGTCGTGAATTTGTCCTGACCGGTACACGTCAAGGCGAAGATGTGATTGCAACCGATTGCCGCGGTTTGGATCTTAAAATCTTCGACCCTAGTGCCGACTTCATCCTCACCTCCGGCAGCGTCGTGGTAGGACCAGGTGATGTTGGATACCGTGAAGCTCTTCGCGACACTGCTGTTACCGGTCCACCTGCAACCCCTGTGATTTTGCAAGGTGGCTTCGTCGATTTGGCATATCCGGTGCTTGCGGGTGGCCCGATGCGGGGCTGGGTACCTCGCCAAATGGCACTTGCGTCTCAAACAACTCATGTAGCGAATGAGACGTTCACGGGGAATGTGCCCATCACACGAATCAAGAGCCCATTTTCAGGAATCTGGCCCTCTTTGACTAGCTATCCTACTTCCATTAGCAGCAGAACGTACATGGATTCGTTGTTGCTATCGGGCCGTTTGGTGACTAGGACAAATGGGTCTGGCGTGCCTCAGGCGATCGTATTATTCCAACCCGCTTTTGACACTTACACATCCGCATATGAACGCGATAGCTACCTGCAAGACCGTCGTTACAATTCAGGCTCAGATAGTTTTCCTGGCACTCTTTGGAAAACTTGGGCGTCAACGGACACCGGATCGATTGACCGCGGAGCGGACGGGTTGGACAACAATGGCAACCCTGATGCGGGTGCCGATGATCCACGCGAACATGAAACCTCTGCTCCGTTTACCACGAAGCCAGAAGCAATTAGCATTACCGTACGATTGGAAAACCCGTCGACTCGACAATTCCAACAAGGCACGGTGGTTCATCGAGGCGAAAGATAGCATCCGACGTGTTGGCCCCTTCGCGGTGACGAGATCCTTTCCTAATGAAAACCTATCTGATCTTGATCGTTCTTTTGCTTGGCGCCGTGTTTCGTTTTGGCTCACTCTGGAATTCCTCGACTCATCAGGTCTCGTCGGAGCTGATCGATGCTCAGAGAATCGCTCGTAGTGCTGCAATCGGCGATACCCGCGATGAAGTAGCTGCGGCCGAAGTAGTTGGGGCCGAAGTCCAAACGCTGTATTTTGATCCTGATGCGTGGGTGGTCGTTACCAATGGCGACGATGCCAAACCCGGCCGAGCCGATGTCGATGATGACTTTAACGGCACCGTCGATGATACGTCCGAGCGGGGTGCGTTCGGCAGCGACGATACCTGCCAGGTG
>CAXBHV010001571.1:0-2082 GCA_963974855.1 uncultured Rhodopirellula sp.
AAACTTCGCATGCTGATCAGCAAGCCGATGGCAAAGAAGATCGCCAAAATGACGGAGGCGGAAAGTCGCCAAGGCTTTGTTGAGCTATTCGATGGCGAAACGTTTGACGGTTGGGAGCAGGGCGGTAATTGGCGAATCGAAAACGGTGAGTTCTTTCGCGCCGCCAACGGTGGTCCGCTGACGTACAAACGTAAAACCGTTCCTGATGATTTTGAACTCCGCTTCGAATGGAAAGTATCCAAGGGCTGTAACAGTGGCGTGTATTACCGGCCCGGACAAGTCGAGTATCAAGTGCTCGATAATATCGACAGTCCTTATGGCGAGAATCCACGGCAAGCCGCGGCGTCATTGTTCTTCTGTATGGCACCGTCCAAAGATGCAACACGTCCGGTGGGCGAGTGGAATAGCGGGCGAGTGGTTTGCAAGGGAACGGTGATTCAGCATTGGCTCAACGGCGAGAATGTCCTTGACTTTGATTACACCGATCCCAAGTGGGCCGAAATGGTGAAGCTGTTGACGATCCGTGGCGGCGACTTGACCGGTCGCGGCGGCGAACTGTGGCTACAGGATCACGGACAACCAGTTTGGTATCGCAACCTGCGTTTGCGAGAGATCCCAGTCGCGGAACCGCTAAAGCCATCGCCGGATTTCGAACCGATGCCCATCCCAGCGGGAGCACTCGCAAAAGAACAAGAACGAGTTCGGAAAATGTTAGAACAAGCAAAGGCGAAGTGAGGTCGTCGTTTGTGGTAGCGAAACTCGCCAAGAGTTTTGTCGTCGACTCACCGAATCCGAAACTCTTGGCGAGTTTCGCTACCATGATGATTACCACTTGGAAAGGAATTCAACGCGAGACCGCATGACAGGCTGGAAGCCTATCCCACATTGAATACCCATCCCACCTAGAAAGTTCACCATGCAAAATGTTTATAAATCCCTGGCACTTTTGCTTGTTGCCTTCGGTTCTTGGGCGTTTGCATCATCCTGTGGTGCAGCGGAATCCAAACCGCCCAAGGGCTATCGTGCGATTTTCAACGGCGAAGATCTGTCGGGTTGGTACGGATGGAATCCGCACGCGTCGGCAAAACTTTCCGGAGAAAAGAAAGAGGCGAATCTTCGCGAGCAGCGGGCCGAGTTCCCAGAAAATTGGTCGGTCGAAAACGGCGAATTGGTGAACGATGGTCACGGTCCTTACGCGACCACCGAACAAGAGTTCGGCAACATCGACCTGCTGATCGAATACAAGACGGTGCCGAAAGCCGATAGCGGGATCTACTTGCGTGGCACGCCGCAAGTTCAGATCTGGGATTGCAATCAAACCTACGACGCGAAGCGACCGGACCGTAAACCGCATCAAGGATCCGGCGGACTGTTCAACAACACGCCTGGAACGTTGGGACGCGATCCGATCATGCGAGCCGACAAGCCGTTTGGTCAATGGAACCAACTACGGATCCGCCAAGTCGGCGACCGAACTTGGGTTTGGCTCAACTCGCGAGCTGTCGTCGAAGGCGCAGTGATGGAGAACTATTGGGATCGAACGCAGCCGTTACCCGCCAAGGGGCCGATCATGTTGCAAACCCACGGCGGCGAGATTCGCTGGCGGAACATCTTTGTTCGTGAGATTGGTGAGCAAGAGAGCGAAGAAATCCTGGCAGCGTATCGCCCGTTGCCGCAACCAACACACTATGATGTCGCCTACGGACCGCATCTGAAGCAGGTGCTGCATTTCTGGCAGGCCGAGTCCGACAAACCGACGCCGGTGTTGTTCTTTATTCATGGCGGCGGATGGAGTGGTGGCGGACGGCTGAGTGGTTTGGTGAACATGTTGCCGACCATGTTATCCGAAGGCATTTCGGTGGTCTCGGTCGAATATCGTTTTATCGCCGAAGCCACGGCCGATGGCGTGTCGCCGCCGGTCAAAGGACCGTTCAGCGATGCGGCGCGGGCGTTGCAGTTTGTCCGTAGCAAAGCGTCCGAATGGAATCTTGATAAGCAGCGAATTGGTGCGTCCGGCGGATCCGCCGGTGCCTGCTCGAGTCTCTGGTTAGCCTTCCATCCCGAGATGGCGGACTCTGACAG
>CAXBHV010001572.1:0-2081 GCA_963974855.1 uncultured Rhodopirellula sp.
GGTGACCAGATTACCGAGCAAGCGGTTCATAACATCGACGCCATCAATTGGGTGATGGGATCCGCCCCCGAAACCGCCTACGGTTCTGGAGGACGATTCACTCGCCCCGAGGACAGTGAAATGTGGGATAACGTTTCAGTCGACTACACGTACCCTGGCAACCGCGTTTGCTCGTTCATGTGTCGGCAAATCCCTGGGACCAAGGGTGACAATGGAAATGTGATCTACGGAACCAAAGCCACGGCTTACATTGACGCAATGAGCGGCGGTTCACGGTTCTTCGATCGCAGCGGCAAAGAAACGTGGAGCATGAAGGGCAGCATTGCCGACGCGTATCGTCAAGAACACAAGGATCTTGTCGACTCGATTCGCAGTGGCAATCCGATCGTCGAACTGCGAACGACCGCGGAAAGTTCGCTGACGGCGGTAATGGGACGAATGGCGGCCTACACCGGTCAGCGTGTCGATTGGGATTTTGTCAGCGAAAAATCGTCGCTCGATCTGTTTCCTAAAGACTTGGATTGGAACGGTGCTCGACCAGAACCTGCATTCGCAATCCCTGGCGTAACGAAGCTTACTTAGTCGTTCGTTTCCATTTCGGCCCCACAAGTTCACTCCAACGAAAGCAACTCAATGTACGGCGCGTTTCAGACCCATTTATCAGAGCAGCTAGGCGAGATCCGTGATAACGGACTTTACAAATCCGAGCGGATTATTACGTCGCCTCAAGATGTTCGCATTCAAGTGGGCGGTGGCGAGTCGGTGCTGAATTTGTGTGCCAACAATTATCTGGGGTTGGCCGACAACCCCGAGATCGTCAAGGCAGCGCACGAGGGGCTTGATCGTTGGGGATACGGACTTTCCTCGGTCCGCTTCATCTGTGGCACTCAGGATGTTCACAAACAACTTGAACAATCCCTGAGTGAGTTCCTTGGTACCGAAGACACGATTCTTTACACGTCCTGTTTTGATGCCAATGGTGGGTTGTTCGAGACGTTGCTGGGCAGTGAGGATGCCATTATTTCGGACGAACTGAATCATGCTTCGATCATTGATGGCGTTCGATTGTGCAAGGCTCAGCGATTTCGTTATCGCAACAATGATCTTGCGGATCTAGAGGCCAAATTGGCGGAAGCATCCTCGGCTCGTTTCCGCATGATCGCGACAGACGGTGTGTTTTCGATGGATGGATACATCGCGAATCTGCCGGGTATTTGTGATCTCGCAGACAAGTACAACGCGATGGTGATGGTTGACGATTCACACTCCGTCGGTTTCATGGGCAAGCACGGTCGTGGAACTCATGAGCATCATGATGTGATCGACCGCATCGACATTATTACCGGAACGCTTGGCAAAGCATTAGGCGGAGCGAGCGGTGGCTATACGAGTGGCCGTCGCGAGATCATCGAGTTTTTGCGTCAGCGTAGCCGTCCGTACTTGTTTTCAAGCTCGGTTGCACCTCCGATTGTCGCAGCATCGCTCCGTGCCATCGGATTGCTAAATGAGTCAACAGAACTTCGTGATCGGTTGGAATCCAACACTCGCTATTTTCGCGAAGGGATGGAGAAGGCTGGATTCAATATTCTGCCTGGCGAACACCCGATCGTCCCGATCATGCTTGGCGACGCGGTGCTGGCATCGCGAATGGCCGACATCATGCTCAGCAAAGGCGTTTACGTGATCGGTTTTTCGTTCCCCGTGGTCCCCAAAGGCAAGGCCCGCATCCGCACGCAGATTTCCGCCGCGCACACGCAAGAGGATCTGCAGTTTGCGATTGACAAGTTCTGCGAGGCCAAGGCTGAAATGCATTTGTGATCGACGAGAACGAAATTCGTTGAGGTAGCGAGCCTCGTCAAGAGTTTCGGCATGCTGTGATAATTTTTTAGGTTTCACCTACTCTTGCTAAGCAGGTAGGCAGGTATCGTTGGTTGAAATCCCGTTAGCCGTGCGGGCTTTTGCCTGCACTGCTAAAACGTTGGTGTTGTCGTCCGATATTGTGGGTGAGTTTTTCTTCCAGCCTGTAGTGCGGTTACCTCTCCACCGACGAAGTCGGGGGAGAGGTCGAGCACGCCCTTTAG
>CAXBHV010001573.1:0-2080 GCA_963974855.1 uncultured Rhodopirellula sp.
TACCGCGAGCCTGGAGCGTCTGGGTTGAAGGGCAGTTCGCCACAGTCTCGTTCTGTTGGATGGCTGGAATCGCGTTCTTCTCAGTCCGCCCGATTGTAGGCTGGTGGGGCCAGCGGCGTCTGTCGCAACTTTCCGCGACGGAGATTCCCGAAGATTTGGCAGTCACATTGCAGCGAGCGTCGCGTCGACAGGGGATTCACCGAGCCGTCAAATTGCAGTTGGTTCATTCGCAGGTAGGGCCGATGGTCGCCGGTTGGCTCCGTCCAACCATCCTCGTGCCGATCTCATTGTTGTCGAATCTAACGCCACAGGAACTCGAGCTCCTGCTCACGCACGAGTTGGCACATGTGCGGCGGAACGATTGTTTGGTCAATCTTTTCCAGATTCTCGTGGAAACGGTGTTCTTCTATCATCCGGCAGTTTGGTGGCTGTCACGCGAGATACGTTTATCCCGCGAGTATTGCTGCGATGACATGGTTGCCTCGAATCGTGCGGATCGCTTGGACTATTGCCGAGCCCTGTTGAAACTCGAGACGCAACGCTCGTCCCGCACGGGCTTAGCGCTGGCGGCACGAGATGGGGATTTGCTGCGGCGTGTCCGTCGGCTATCGATCGACCAGAATAAGAACGCCTCCGCATCGCCAGCGATTTCATTCACGATGGGCTTGCTGACGGTCTCAGTCGCATTCGCAATGGCAATCGCACCTTCGATGATCGAGCACCCGGCATCTGTTCTGGTTGCCTCGGAACCAGCATCCGAACCTCCGGTCGAATCGTCGACGACTGTCGATACACCGACTCTTTTTACAAAAGTTGCCTATCTCGATCGCGATCTTTGGAACTTGACGCTCGACGATTGCTTGAGGATTGCGATGAGAAATTGCTCTTCGTCCATCGATACGAAGGATGAGCTAGACGATGTCTCACGGGAGCAACAGGTTCGAAATCTGGCAAGAGACGTTGAGGTCGCGTACTGGGATTTGTACACCGCCCATCAAAACGCGGCGATGCAAATGCACGGACGTGTGAAAGCGGCCATGACAGTCGAAATCGCGACGCGAATGCTTGAGACGGGAACCGGGACGCTACAGGAACTCGCTCAAGCGAAGAAGCTGGTCGATCGGTTCCGGTCTCAACTTGAGGACTCGCTCGCGGGCTCCGACAAGCCCGGCCAAGATCGCCGCGGCCTCTACGGTCGCGAACGAATCTTGCGTGAGCTGATGGGTGTGGCAGTTTCCGAAGGCCAAATCATGTGTCCCATCGACGAGCCCTTCAGTACTCCGGTCGAGCTTGATTTCAATAAGTGTGTTGAAAAAACTCTTGAAACGAGTCCTGAATTGCGGAATGTGAAGTCGCGAATCGAGCAACGCGAAACTGAGTTGGCTGCCAGCAAACACGAATTATCCAAAACAGTTGACGTTGCATTGCTAGACCGCTGGGGTAATCCGATGCCAGAAACCCGAACAGGAAAGAGCGTTCCCGATGTTGAAATGAGTGCCGCTGACGCGTCCGAGCGATTTAAAACCACGCGACCCGCGATCGGATCGAGGCGTGAGCTGGCTAGGCTTCATGGGATTCAAATGCGACTCACGCGACAAAACGCGTTCTTGAAAGAATGCGAGAGACTCTTAACGGACTCGCTGAGCGATGCCATCGCAAAAACAGCGACTCATTACCAGTTAACCCAGGTCAACGGGCACCGTTGCCAAGCCGCCGAGCAGGAAGTAGCCGCACGATCGGCCGAATATGACGGAGGCCGTGCTCCGGTTAATGTTGTTTTGCAAAGTATAGAAAGAAGCGTGAATGCTGAGATCGACTATCGCCGTGCGCTCGCGGAATATACCAAGGCCAGGCAATTCTTATCGTATCTTGACGGGACGTTGTTCGCCGACGTCAGTACTCGCCTAGTACCTGGTCTGTAGGGGAGCGGGAAGAACGCGGCGGAGGAGAAAAGAGCAATTCGTTTCATGCCCCCGCCCCCTGTTTCGAATGCGAATTGGATTCCGGGGTGAATTTGAACAGGAGGTAAGGGAATACCCGCGTACCTTTTCCTCTTTGAAGTGGCCCGTCTCAAAGGCAT
>CAXBHV010001574.1:0-2079 GCA_963974855.1 uncultured Rhodopirellula sp.
GCTTACACCGCATATGCATCAACAATAGATTTCACGTCCCGAGCGATCAACGACAATTGATCCAACTTTAAGATCAACGAGCGATCAACGACAATTGATTCCTATTTTGAGCGTGACTGCATCCACGAGGCATATTCGACGATAGTCACGCGACCATCACGGTTGCCATCGGCAGCAGCAGGGCTCATCAACATCGTCGACCATTCCGATGCCGTTAACGCTTCGTCTTTGTTTTTGTCGTAGCGAGCAATGATTCGCTCGGCATACTTGATCAGCTTCTCATCCGGCTTCCCACCTGACGAGCTCGATGCCGCAGGCGATGTTGAGGCAGAGGATGAAGTCGCATCGGACGAAGACGACGTCTCCGATGTGCTCACCATTTGACTGCCAAGCTCGACCGCTTTCCTCGCTTCTTCGACAGTGATAACGCCATCACGGTTCAGATCCGACCTAAAGAACTCGGCAACGGTGTCTTCGGACCATTCGCTGGCGAATTCCGACATTTCGACTTGCCCGTCTCCATTGGCGTCTTTGTCGGTAAAGAAACCTGGAGTCCCTTCGGGCAGCGAGGACGTTGATGTCACGCGATACGATTTGCGTCCGCTATAGATGTCAACTTCCTTGACCTCACTTTTGCGACCTCGGTCACGGTTGCGGCTTTCTTCGCGTTTTCGCTCCGCTTCGTGAACCTCGCTGACTTCGCGTCGGCGTGCATAGCGAACCGCCAATTCATTTACGGAGAGTTGGCCGTCGCGATTGCGATCGAAATCAAGTGGGTTGCCGCCGAATCGTCCTCGTGCCAGCTCTTCTTTTGTCAAAAAACCGTTGCGATCGCGATCAAATTCACGCATTCGTTCTTCGGCGTCTTGTTTGTCCTTGGCACTGATTTCGACCGACATCAATTCCGACGCCGCTCCAAAACCTAGTAGTGGCGTTGGTTCGACTTCGACACCGAATCCCGGCACGAGTAGTTCGGCGGTCCACGCCTCTTCGCTGCTATCACGACGGCGGTCGCTGCCACCGCGATCTCGCCCGCGGTCGTCGCCCCCTCCACTGTCACGCTGCTCGCGCATCTTCTCAAAACCCTTGACGATTTTGTCTAGGGGGACAGGCTTGCCAGGCACCACGCTGCTGTCGGATTGCTGGATTCGGCTAATGATGAATTGGGCGGGCCCTACTTGTTCGTCGGGATCGAGCACGCCATTGCCGTTGGAATCGAGCCGCTCGAGCATCGATTTTGGGTCAAATCCACCTGGAGATCCTCCACGGCCTCTATCTCCGCCGCCTCGATCCCCGCGGCCTCGATCCCCGCCGCCTCGATCCCCGCCGCCTCGGCCACGATCCGAACCGCCGCGGTCGGAGCCGCCACGGTCAAAACCCTGAGCAAAAGCCGGAGCCGCGTAGAATAGCGAACTGGCTAGGAGGATACAAAATGAAGCAGCGATAGGTCGTGTTGTATTCATGCTTGATTAAACCACGCCGAAAAGAAAAGGTTCCGCTGTGGATATTGTAATCAAACCTTACTTATTCGCCGGTTACGGTTAACGGCACTTCGTGGTAAAGAGCTAGCATACCGCCGATCTCGTCGATTTGCTTCCTGTCCGCTTCGCTCAACGCGGAAATAAAGGCGTGCTGGGATCGGAAGCGATCCGTATTGACTCCGCGACGGATCGTGAGCGTTGTTTCTTTGGGGATTTTGCCGTCCGACGCGATCCGTTGACTAAGCGTCATGCGAGCAAAAGGGGGCAAACCGCGGCGGTGTACTAGGTTCAATCGAGAGGCTAGATCCACAAATTGGCCATAACGCACTGTCATGCCAGCATCCGAGGGAGCTTCGACTTTGGTTTGATAGCGAGCATCGCCATAGGAAATCGAATATTCGTCTGCATCCAATTCGGGGGCGGCCAGGATCCCGAGTCGTTGTTGTTGGTCGCGAGTTTCGGCGGCCGCGCGAGCTTGAGCGGTAATTCGCACCAAATCCTCGGTACTGATCGTGGTTCGCGTTTTTGCAATGCGATCGAGCAATATCACGCGACTTCGATCGGAATCGTACACGGTGACGTAGCGGTCTTGGATTTC
>CAXBHV010001575.1:0-2078 GCA_963974855.1 uncultured Rhodopirellula sp.
ACGTTAAAACACCATAAACACGGCGTAAAAATGCTTCACAGCGTTGGCCCAAGCGGCTAATACAAGAGCGGTGGTGTCGTACTTAATCAGCAGTCTTCAAAGTTGGTGGAGAGGTGGCAGAAAAATTGCGCAACCAGACATCACCACAACAGCACATGGAAACGAACTGGATGCACCATGATTGAATTGAACTTGGCCGAGCTGTTGCGTGTCCGAATACGCTTTATTCTGATCCTGCTGATCGCTGTCGTTCCTGCGATCGTCCGTGCGGAGGATGCGGCTCGCCCGAACATCTTGTTCATTGCGATGGATGACTTGAACGATTGGATTGGGGTGATGGGCGGTCACTCGCAAACCATTACGCCAAATCTCGATCGATTGGCCGCATCGAGCGTCTTGTTCACAAACGCTCATTGCACCGCACCGGCATGCAATCCATCGCGTTCGGCAATCTTTACCGGCATCTCACCGCACCGCAGTGGTCTCTACGAGAACGGTCAAAAGATGCGCGAGGTGCTGCCCGACGCCGAGATTATCCCAAAGGTTTTGTCGCGACACGGCTACTTCTCTGCTGGCTCAGGCAAAATGCTGCACTATTTCATCGATGCGGCTTCGTGGGACGAGTACTACCCCAAGGCCGAATCGGAGAATCCGTTCCCTCGTACGCTTCAACCTCCGATGCGACCAGTCAGTCTGCCTCGCGGCGGGCCGTGGCAATACGTCGAAACCGATTGGGGGCCACTCGATGGAACGGACGAGGAGTGTGGCGGAGACTTCTTGGTTGCACAGTACATTTCGAACCAGCTCGCCAAACCGCACGACGAGAAACCGTTCTTTTTGGCTTGTGGGATCTATCGGCCACACGAGCCTTGGTTTGTCCCTGCAAAATACTTCGAGCCGTTTCCGATCGAATCGATTCAACTGCCACCTGGGTATCGCGAAGGTGACATTGACGACCTGCCTGCGGATGGCAAAAAACTGGCACAGAACCGTTACTTTCCGCATATCGTCCAGCAAGGGCAATGGAAGAAGGGCATTCAAGGTTATCTGGCTTCGATTCATTACGCGGACGCGATGCTGGGAAATGTGCTCGATGCGTTGCAGCAAAGTCAGCACGCCGACAACACGATTGTGGTGTTGTGGTCCGACCATGGATGGCACTTGGGCGAAAAAGAACATTGGCAGAAATACACTGCATGGCGAGCCTGTACCAGGATTCCTTTGATGATCCGTGCTCCCAAGGGATCTCCAGGGCTCAGTGCAGGGACGACGCCAGCGGTCTGCAATCAGCCGGCGAATCTGCTCAGCCTGGCGCCGACATTGCTGGACCTTTGTGGCCTGCCTGCCGAGCCTCAGCACGACGGTCCTAGCCTTGTTCCGCTGCTAGAGAATCCCAAAGCCGATTGGCCTCATGTGTCGATCACTCATCTTCAATATCCTGGCAGCTACGGATTGAGTGCTCAGCGATATCGCTTGGTGCATTACGCCAGCGGCCAAGAAGAGTTGTACGACATTAAGAACGACCCCTACGAATGGAAAAATCTGGCAACTGAACCTGAGTACGCCAGCAAGTTACAGGAACTTCGTCAAATGGCTCCCGCGAAATTTGCTCCCAAGCCGCCACCGAGTATTGAGGCACTCACCCAATTGCCGTGGCACGCACTGGATGACGATTCCGCACCGGCGTCCAAGCCGGATGGAAACACTTTTGAAGTGGTGTTCATCAACCAGTCCGAGCAAGCCGTTGAGCTTTGCTGGATCGATCGCAACGGTGATCCGAAATCTTACGGTGTTATTGAGTCGGGCAAACAGCAAAAGCAACGAACACGACCCGGAGCGGTCTGGATGATTCGCAGCGCTAACGGAAAAAATCTCGGCTATTTCCGAGTCGATGATCGTCCAGCCAAAGCCATTGTCCCGTGACCTGGACAAGGGAAGACATTCAACAAATTGCGTAGTCCGGCGACGATAGTCCAATGAGTTGTAAAGCATTTTTCATAACCCGAATGCGTAAGTTTTGAAATTGCGTTATTTGCTGTCGCGGAGCGACATATTTCGATAGCCTCGGACTTTAGTCC
>CAXBHV010001576.1:0-2075 GCA_963974855.1 uncultured Rhodopirellula sp.
GGCCAATGCAATCCAAGTTGACGCCGACGGAAATGCCTATATCACCGGTGGCACGGTCTCGACTGATTTCCCCTCAACCACGGGACCGTTTGGCACCACCGGTGGTGACGACATGTTTGTCACCAAGATGTCGGCGGACGGCAGCACGGTGCTTTATACCACGTACTTGGGCGGGTCGGGCAACGATATTGCCTACGATATCGACATCGACAGCAGTGGAAACGCCTATGTTGTCGGCAAAACAACCTCGTCGGACTTCACCACCACGACCGGCGCGTACGACGAGACGCTCAGTGGTGCATCGGACGGGTTTGTGTTGAAGCTAGACAGCAGCGGATCGTCGATCCTGTACGGCAGTTACATTGGATCCAACCTGTCCAATGATTCGGCATATGGCGTCGCTGTGGATGCTTCGGGGCAAGCGTATGTGACAGGCGTGGCGACCGGTTCGATTGCATCGCTGACATCGGCGGGGTCGGACCAATCAACGTTTGGCGGCGGACGTGACGCGTTCTTGGCCGTTTTCAGTATCGATGGTTCGAGCATCGATTACGGCAGCTACTTTGGCGGTTCGGGCGCCGAAGAGGCGACGGACATTGCGATTGACGATTCCGGCGCCGCCTACATCACCGGAGTCACCAACAGCAGCGACATGCCGGTGACGGGCAATGCGTTTCAAAGCACGAATGGCGGCGGACAAGACGTCTTTATCGCCAAAATCAATCCGCTTGGGGGCGGCGTCAGCGACTTGACCTACAGCAGCTACCTTGGTGGCAGTATGGCGGAACAAGCGTCCGCGATCGCGTTGGATTCTAGCGGCCGAGCCTACGTCGTTGGGTTAACGATCTCGTCCGACTTTGACGTCACCGCCGGTGCCTATGACACGTCAATTTCAGGCGGAAACGACGATGCGTTTCTGTCGGTGTTTGACACCACGCTCAGTGGTGCCGCATCGCTGACGTATTCAACATCACTCGGCGGAACGGCAACGGACGAGGCGGCCGGGGTTGCCGTGGATGCGTCCGGAGTGGCGTGGATTGTCGGAACGACTTATTCGACGACGTTTCCAACGACTGCCGATGCGCATGACACCAGCAAGGGAGGCACGACAGACGCCTTCATCACTGCGATCAACCCGCTCGGCGGCGGAGCGTCGGATTTGGTCTATTCGACCTTTTTGGGCGGGAGTGCCAATGAGTACGGTAACGCCATCGCACTCGATGCGGCGGAGAACATTTACGTTGCCGGCCAGACTCAGTCGTCGGATTTCGACGCGACATCGGGCGCCTACGACGAGTCCATGGGTGGCGCTAGTGACGCGTTCGTCGCCAAGTTCTCGCAAACACCTGACGCCTACCTGTGGCTCAACACTGAAAACGATGTCACCGGGTCTGGCGTTGTGGGACTCGATTCGTGGACTGGCGGTACCGTTTTGCAATTGGGCAATCCCAACCTCGGTTTCAGCTCATCGACCAGCGGTACGTTGACTTCGGTGTTCAACATTGATGATCTCGTTGACGACGGCGACGCACGGCTGAGCGGCATCCATTACGTCGGACGTGACCTGTTGGTGGGCAGCAACGACATTCAGCTGTATGCCGGTGATGTGCTGTTTTCAACCGTGAACAATGAATGGATTAACGGCGGCAGCGAACAGATTTTTGCTCACGACATTCTGTTGTTTCGGCCGGTGACCGTCGGGAATTATGCCACCGGGACGCTGTCGTTATTGTTAGATGGTTCGGACGTGATTGGCAACCTTGACGTCAACGCGTTTACGTTGGTCGAAGAAACGACCACGGTGGGAACCACGACGCCGATGACTCTGAATGCGGGCGATTTTCTGATATCGCATGCAGGATTTACAAATCGAGTCTATCGCTATGAACCGGGTACGTTGGGGGCAACGAGCTCGGGAACGATGTCGATCTTTCTTGATGGTACCGACTTTGGCGTCGATACCGGTTTCCGCGGAATTGATCTGATCGAACGCAGCGTCAAGGTTGGCGACACGACGCTGACCAGTGGCCAAATATTGGCGACACTGCACTCCGATGACAATGCGATCGGAGGCA
>CAXBHV010001577.1:0-2074 GCA_963974855.1 uncultured Rhodopirellula sp.
AAAGGTGAGGGCGAGAAAGGAGTGCACAGTTCATGAATCAGAATCTCTATAAAACGAACGGTATTTTTCCACCGATGGAAGAGCGATAGTATAGCGAGTCCGCGTCGCAAAGCAGTACTACTACTTCGCCGCCGTTCGGTGGTACATATTGGGAATCGGCGGCGTAAACAGTCCCACACGGTTCAGCGGCGAGATCGTTTGCCGGATTTGAGCAACAAATGCGTCCACATCGCTGTCTGTTTCAAGAGTATCACGCTCAACGAGCGAGCGAAGTTCGCAAGTCAGTTCGTTGACGCAATCCGTAACCAAGGGCTGGTCCGCTGCAAGGAATCCCATCGCATTTCCGTCGCCAGCGTCCCCTTCGTCATCGTGAAAGGCATGCTCAAATGTGGTGGCCGCAGCAAAGTAGACCATGCTCCAGGCCGTAAACAAGCGGAAATCACGCAGTCCGACGTAGCACCCCCAAACTAGTTTGTCGATCAGCCGCAACTCGTTTCGCACGGCGTCGCTATAGGCTCGTAGCGGCTCTGACCCTGCCGCCCCCGGTTCGGTCAGTAATATTTGAGAAAGTCGCTGGACGCCACTGATCGAATGGGCGATCCCGGTGCTGTGCAGCGGATCAATAAATCCGGCCGTAAACGGTAGCGCCGCCCAATCGCTTCCCGCCGCGACCGATGCCAATCGTTGCAAGCGATCCGTCTGGAATACGCGGCCCGGAAACGAGGCCAATCGGGCATCGCCCAGCAATTCACGAAGTACCGGTCGTTCAGCAATCGCCGCGTTTAAATCGCATTGCTTGGCACGCGAGCGCGAGTGCGTATTCTGCGTCTCGTCGAACACGAACCCGACACTCGTTCGGCCGTTTTCAAAACCCAGGTTCCACCCCCATCCATCGGCAAACAAATGGTGCACCGCAGAATCTTCGGCGACAAACGGATAGTCGCTCCGCTTCGCACCACGGCTATCAAGCCAATCACTGAGTGATCGCACGTCGTCAAAGTGCGAGTATGTCGCCGACGAATGAGTTAGCAATGATTCCGTTTCGTCACGCACACCCAATTTGCGTAGCAGCAGACGATTGCCACCCGTCGCGTCGACAATAAAAGACGTAGCTAGCGTTTCGCTGCCGCGATCTTTTGTCAAACTTAGTCGCCAATCGTGATCCGCCAAATGATCGATCGAGTCGACCGAGGTATTCAGCCACGCCGATACGCCGCACTTCTTAGCAACGTCGAAGAAGTACGCGTCCACGTCGGCCCGATACCACTGAGTATCCGCGACTTCACGCGACTCGCTTGCCGAGACCAACAATTCGTCACGATGATCGCAGCGAGCCACGAAGCCTTCGTCGCCCCCGTGCCAGAAATAGCTGAAGCCTTGTTTGCAACCACAAGCTAGTTCCGGCATCGATTTCCGCCACGAGCCAAAACGGGTGAGCGGGCGCAGGTCGTCAAGCTGATATCGCTGCACTAGGTGCTCGAGCAGGAAATCGGCGGCGGGCGTCGACGATTCGCCGATGGCAAAGCGAGGGTGTTCGCTGCGATCGATGATCGCGACCCGCATTCCTTGTTTAGCAAGGATCATCGCCAACAAACTGCCCGCGAACCCAGCACCGAGCACGATGACGTCATAGTTGTTTGGATTCCGAGTCGATGGCACCGCGTTACTCCGAACATACATCGCAAGAAATGGATGGCGCAGGACATTGGGTCAAATTCATTTCGGCAAGCCGGGCGATACGCGAGTCACGGCACGCTTCGCAGGGAAAAAGTGTCTCGGCATCCCATAGATCCACGAAAACTCGTCCTTTTTGCTTGGCAATGCCCACCTCGGCGACACGCTCCATCGACGCACCGCTTGGAGGCGAAAAATCACCTTGCTCGGCGAGTTGTTCCATCATCCCGTTGCCCGACCGAGTGGGGATCACGACGCAGCAATCGACACCTCGGTCAAAGGCGTAGTCGAGCGAGCGAAGCGACCAGTCCATCGCCTCGGATTCGTCCAGGAACGGCGGTTTTTGCAGCAAGAAAACGCGTGTGCGAATCTCTTCGCGATGGAGCCGAGTCGCTGCATC
>CAXBHV010001578.1:0-2072 GCA_963974855.1 uncultured Rhodopirellula sp.
TGGGCCGTTGGCGCGAGTTCGAAGACACTTTGGACATTGATTCTAGCGGCTATTTGCCAGACGGCACTGCATTGGAATCCGTTGACCAACTGGAAGCCGGCGTCCTTGCCCGACCCGAGATTTTTGCTCACACCGTCACTGAGAAACTGATAACTTACGCATTAGGTCGTGCGGTCCAATCCGACGACGGCCCGGCGGTTCGTCGCATTGTCGATGCGGCGGCAGACGAACAATACACTCTTTCTTCTCTCATTACCGGCATCGTGCTCAGCGATCCGTTTCGCAAGTGGAGTATCAACGAACGATGAAACGCATTTCCATTTCGCGACGAACGATGTTGCGTGGTACAGGAACGGCAATCGCATTGCCGTTGTTGGACGCGATGATTCCGGCCATGACCGCTTCGGCGGCGACCGCGGCCGCACCCGAGAAATTGAAGCGGATCGGTTACATCTACATTCCGATGGGATATAACCCGGCCAATTGGACGCCGCAGGGTGAAACGTTGGACGAGTTGCCGACAAGTTTACAGCCGCTCGAATCAGTGAAAAATCAAGTGACGGTGATCACCAACACCGACTTGAAGAATGCTTATCCTGGTTCGCACGCGACGTCGAATTCGACGTTTCTAAGTGCGGCACGGGCGAAACGCACCGAGAGCAGCGACTATCGCAGCGGTACGACGGTGGACCAAATCGCCGCTCGCGAGATCGGCCGCGACTCGCAGTTGCCGTCACTGGAACTTTCGATGGATTTGTTGTCGACCGTGGGGCAATGCGACAACGGTTACGCCTGTGTCTATCAAAACAGTTTGTCGTGGTCATCGCCAACGCAACCGCTGCCTTCGGAAGCTCATCCGCGATTGGTGTTTGAAAGTTTGTTTGGCGAAGGGGGAACGCCTCAGCAGATGCAGGCCGCGCGTCAGAAGCGGTCGAGTTTGTTGGATTTGGTAACCACCGAGATCAAGCGAATCAAGAACCGCGTCGGGGCGGCCGACCGCAATAAGATCGACGGTTATCTCGACAGTATCCGAGAGGTCGAACGACGGATTCAATTGGCCGAATCGAACGCGGCAGACAATCCGCTGCCGGATCTGGACCGGCCCGTTGGCGTTCCCGCGTCCTACGCAGAACATGCCAAATTGATGTTTGATTTGCAGTTGTTGGCGTTCCAAGGCGATATTACTCGCGTCGTTTCGTTCCAGCTTGCTCGTGAGGCCAGCACACGAACCTACCCTGAAATCGGCGTGCCGGACCCACATCATCCGGTGACGCATCACGGCAACGATCCCGAGAAACTTGAAAAAGTCGCCAAGATCAATCGCTTTCACGTTTCGCTGTTCGCTGACTTTCTAAAACGCATGGCCGACACACCCGAGGGCAATGGCACTTTGCTTGACCATTCTCTCTACATGTACGGCAGCGGCATGGGCGATCCTGATGCGCACGACCATACCAATTTGCCAATCCTTGTGGCGGGTGGCGGGGCAGGCGGGATGCAGGGCGGGCGTCACATCAAGTTCAACGAAACGACGCCGCTTTCGAACGTGCATCTCACGTTGCTGAACAAGGTCGGTGTGCCCTTGGAAACCTTCGCCGACAGCACTGGCACGGTGGATGACTTGTTTGACCCCGTGACCCTGTAAGCACCTGACTTTGTAATCAATGAACATGAATCTTTTGTCTTGCTGTATGTCCACGTTGCGGGGACTCGTTGCGCTGGTCCTGTGCGTGACATTTTCCCACGTCTCGGCAGCAGACCTTGCGGATGATGCGGAACACCAGCGATGGGACGCGGTCGCAACGCATTTGGCCGTTAAGAAGGTCGACGTAAATACGTCGCAGGCTGACGGAATGACCGCCGTTCACTGGGCCGCGTTTCACAACCGAGCTGATATGATCGGGCGGCTTGTGGCCGCGGGCGGTAACGTCAATGCGGTGAACGACTATCAAGTCAGCCCGCTGAGCCTCGCCTGTGAATATGGATGCGAGGAAGCGGTGGCTGCCTTGATCCGCCACGAAGCGGATGTGAGTGCGACGCGTCTGGGCAAGGAGACGCCGTTGATGCTGGCG
>CAXBHV010001579.1:0-2068 GCA_963974855.1 uncultured Rhodopirellula sp.
GACGGCCAACATCGACTCGCCGTCCCACAACACCTTGATCGCACTCTCAATCGTCATCCGCAAACATCATCCATCATCATCGCAACTACAATGCGATTCGCATCGTCACGTTTGTCGTTACGTGCTTGGCACATTACCTGCATCGCATCACCTAAAACCGCTTAGTCGTGATGCCATACCCGACCACACAGCAACCGTTTCGCAACCCGACAACAGCGCAAAAAAAAACGAGAGATCCCGGCCACGACAATCACTGAAGTAAGTTGCTAAAACACATGATGTCGTGTCCAAATTACTTCAACAATCGATCGACGGATCTCTCGTACCCTTAATTTGTAAAGAGAGAATCGATCACGTCAAGATGAGTTGTGTTATTGATGGCAAAATTCAATGCTTCGTTGGGCATGGATATCGAGTCATCCGATCACAAAGAATGATCTTAAACACATCGACTTGATTCATTGCAACGTTCATCTTGTGGGTAGACTCAAGCCGTCTGCTAAGCGACTCACCGCCCTCGAAACACACTCATGCTTACGACCATCCAACCCGCTGCCGACCACCACTATCACTTCGTCACAGGGCGGTTAGCGGAGCATGCGGTGCGAGAGATTGCTGCATCGCTTGCCAAGGAATATTCGTTCGCGTATTCGATCGGAGTGATGCCCATCACAGTGGCCGCGCTGATGACATCCAAGTGGTTGCTGCGACACTTGGACATCCCCACACAGACGACCCACGTGATCGTGCCTGGCTATCTCGAATCGGGTTACAACGAATTGCAAAACGGCGTGAAAACACCGGTAATTTGCGGCCCAAAAGACTGCCGCGACCTTCCAGAGGTGTTTGGGGAATCGCGTCCAAAAGTCGTTCCGAGCGAGTATGACATCCAGATTATTGCCGAGATCAATCACGCGCCGCGGATGTCAATTGACACAGTACTAGACATCGCCAAACAACTGCGTGAATCGGGGGCCGATGTAATTGATTTCGGTTGCGACCCTGCATCTCGCTGCAACACGATCGGCGATTACACCCGTGCGTTGGTCGACGCAGGATTAAAAGTTTCGGTCGATACTTTCGACAACTGGGAAGCCAGCGAAGCGAGCAAGAATGGAGCATCACTGGTGTTGTCGGTGAACTCATCGAACTGTGAAGCGGCGAAAGATTGGGGCAAGGAAGTGGTCGTCATTCCGGACCAAGTTAACGACAAAAAAAGTTT
Source organism: uncultured Rhodopirellula sp. (assembly GCA_963974855.1). Taxonomy (GTDB): domain Bacteria; phylum Planctomycetota; class Planctomycetia; order Pirellulales; family Pirellulaceae; genus Novipirellula. The sequence continues at coordinate 1,223 of CAXBHV010001579.1, forward strand.
TGAAAAAACAATCAATTATTTAGCGCGACATCAAGTTCCGATGCGATTGGACCCGATTTTGGAACCGATCGGCGCAGGGCTCGCTGCGAGTTTAATTCGCTATGCGGACACCCGCCGCGAATACCCTGAACTTGAAATCATGATGGGGATCGGTAATTTGACGGAGCTAACCGAAGTGGATTCGGCAGGCATCAACTTTTTATTGCTCGGTATCTGTCAAGAACTAGGCATTCGCAGTGTGTTAACCACCGAGGTGATCAATTGGGCACGATCTTCGGTACGTGAATGCGCCGAAGCAAGAAAATTGGTTTACTACAGCGTCAAAAATCGTGTGCCACCGAAGCATTTATCCAATGCATTGGTGCAGCTGCGTGACCCAAAACTTAAAGCGTTTCCCACTGGTATGCTCCAATCGCTTGCCACAACGCTGAAAGACAACAACTATCGCATCTATGCACAAGATGAAACGATCCATTTGTTGTCTGCGGGTATGCACTTACAACAATCCGATCCCTTTGAATTGTTTGATCAATTAATGCAGCGTCCCGAATCGAGCAACGTGGACGAAAGCCATGCGTTTTATCTCGGTTACGAAATGGCAAAAGCGTCGATTGCGTTGCAGTTGGGCAAACAATATGACCAAGATCAGGCATTGCGCTGGGGGATGTTGACCAAGGAAGAGGATCTGCATCGCATCGAACGCAAAAGTCGCCACCGCAAGTCGTAATTTTGGCGGCTGGGAGTGGCCATCTTCCTTTGTCGGGTGGTGCTGCCGACAGAACCGTTTCAGAGTGCTAAAATCAGGGATGTTGTTTGCTTTACTCAACGCGTCGCTCTCCCCTAGCT
>CAXBHV010001580.1:0-2063 GCA_963974855.1 uncultured Rhodopirellula sp.
AGCGTGGAGTCTCCTTCCCATAAAGTACGACACCGAGTCGTACCTAACTCCGTTGGGCGGCCTGCTTCAAGGACCGCCAATGCTTACTCCAAACTACAATGCTGTCATTCGTCAAGATGGCGAATGGTGGATCGGCTGGATCGAAGAGGTACCTAGCGTGAACTCGCAGGGTGCGACTCGTGACGAACTGATCGCCAATCTGCGAGAGGCGCTTGCCGAGGCAATCGAGATGAACCGCGAGGATGCACGAAAGGCCGCTGGTGCGGCCTATGAAAAAGTGGCGATCCAGCCGTGAAACGTCGTGATCTGATCCGGCATCTGCTGGACTGCGGCTGTTCCCTGATCCGTGAGGGCGGCAGTCATTCATGGTGGGGCATCCGGTCAACGGTGCACGTTCGGCCGTTCCTCGTCATCGCGAAATCTCAGATCACCTCGCACGGAAGATTTGTCACGATCTTGGCATCCCAGAACCGTAGGTCGCACAACTTTTTAGGGTTTGGGGTCAGCGAGGTACGAGCCTGACTCCAAACCCATGTTCAGGGCGTGCCGCTTCGTGGCGGGAGGCAGCTTGAACCGTCAACGCCACATCATTTGACGTGACCGAACTTGAGAAGGGCGTTGCGACCCCATGCATGCTGAGATCCGAGTTGAGGTGCTGCATTTGATACAGATTTCGGACGCATTCAGATGAAAACAGGAAAATGGACGACAGGAAAATGATGATACTCCATTTTGGGTCTGACCATTTTTCTGTCGCGTTAATCTTTCTGTGTATTCACCTTTGCTTGACGGATGAAGGAAGCGGCGCATCGCGACGCCGATTCTTACACGACCGAACTTTGCAGCAACCTACTGTGACTCGTCAAAAAAAATCGACTAAAATAGGAGGTTCATTGTGCGAGTTTCCAGCGTGGAGCCTCTCGACCCTAAAGTAGGACGACCTTGTCGTACATCACTACGTTGTCCTCGCCTATTCGGTTGCATCCGATGCCAAACTAACCTGCCACGCCGAATTCGTTTGCGAACTTTGTTCGTCTTGATTGCGATTGCTGCCGTTCTGCTGGCATACGCCGGACGCTACGTCCAGTTACGTCAACGCTCTTACGCCGAGAGCGTCGAGCATGGCATGGTCGGGATACTCTACACGCCTTCCGCCGACGTTTTCCGGACTCATGACTTGTCGCTACACTATCGCCGTTGCGTGATTTTCGCGCCCGCGAACTGGGTTGATCAAACATTCTTTGGGGGTGATGGCCCGATAAGTTGCATCATGTTTTCGCTCGAATAGCGATTTGCGCAGTTCAGGCGGGGCGGACAACTTCTCAGGGTTTGGGGTTCAGCGAGGTACGAGCCTGATCCCAAACCCATGTTCAAGGCGAGCCGCTTCGGGGTTTGGAGTGCCAGATGCACACACCAGAAGATGGAGGGCTAGATCGCGTGTCGTCTTAACGATTCACACGAGTGCTCAACCAAGTGGCTCAGCTACTGAATGCGAAGAGCATGTGCAGTCACGCACAACACGCGTCTGTTCCTCGCTTCAAGCTCAGGTCGGCTTAGAAAGCGGGATCGATTTAGAACTGAAATTGGCCACCGAAGCTGATGCCTTGCGCCCAGTAATCCGTTTCGACAAAACTGAATTGCGGGCGGAGCGAGCCGGTGACAGGATTGTTGGGCTCAGGGATCAGGTTCGGGTTCACACTGCGATCAATTTGATCTCCCGCTCGGACGACGTTGGGAAAGTAAAGCAGCGAATATCCGACCGTTGCATGAAACCAACTGGTAATGCGAACGCCGAGCGTCATTCCAAGTTCAGGAATCATCGTGAACTCTTTGTCACGGTACGAACCGATGTTACTGGTTTGGGCGAGCAGTCCGCCGGGAAAACGTTCCGTGACGCCATTTTCGGTGATCGCGGTGGTGCCCGAGATGTTAACACGCTGGGTGTTCGTACCGACGGCGACTCGCATTGTCGATTCCAGCCATGCACGATCAAACGTGGCTTGGTGAATCATGCCGAGTTGCAGTCCGTTGAACCTGTTTTCGGTGCTGAATTGTTCGTTTAG
>CAXBHV010001581.1:0-2062 GCA_963974855.1 uncultured Rhodopirellula sp.
ACCCTCCCTTCAGGGAGGGTCGGCCGCGACAGCGGCCGGGGAGGGCTGGTTGCGTTGAACTTGTACGCTCCATTTCTAACACTGCGAGGCCCCACCCAGAACTTGCTCCGCTCGTTCTGACCTCCCCACAACAAGTTGCGGGGAGGTGAAAGAAATGGGTGAATTGGCCGATGACAGGCTGGAAGCCTATCCCACATTTGCTCAGCCGAGTAGCTCGGATGCGACCGAATCGGCAAACAGGATGCCTTGTTCGCTCAAGCGGATGTGACTGCCCTGTCGCTCTAGTAGGCCTTGCGCAATCGACTTTTCAATCGCATCACCGCATTCCTGCTGCAGGTTGATCTTGGTTTCACGGGCAAGTGCTTCGATGTCGATGCCATCGATCATGCGGATGCCAAATGCGGCGCGTTCACGTGCGTATTGCAGCGGAGTGATGGCATCGGATTCGGCGACGGGCGATTCGTTTCGCTCCATTCGCTTCAGATACGTAGTGGTGCTGCGATGATTGACTTCACGATGTCCGCCAACAAAGCGGGCGGCACCCGGGCCTGCGGCGTACCAGCCTCGACCCTGCCAGTAGGCGAGGTTGTGGCGACAACGGAATCCGTCGCGAGCAAAGTTGGAAATTTCGTAGTGATTCAGTCCCTGTGCTGACGACAGCTCACGCGTCATCATGTACATCGCAACTTCGCTCGCCTCGTCCACTCCGTCGAGCCGACCGGCGCGTTTTGCAGTCCAAAACGCCGTCCCTTTCTCGAACGTTAACGCATAAGTCGAAAGATGGTCGATCGGTAAATCGAGTGCGGTTTGTAAATCTGCCCGCCAATCGGAAACGGTTTCCTGCGGCGCGGCGAAGATCAGATCTATCGAAACGTTGCCGATCCACTTTGCCGCCAATTCGATCGCCGCAGAAGCCTGGGCCGCAGTGTGGCTGCGCTCGAGTAACTTCAATTTCGATGGGTTGAAGGATTGTACGCCGAGGCTAATTCGGTTGATGCCATGATCGGCCAGCACACGCAGTTTTTGTTCGTCGATGTCTTCGGGATTGGCTTCGACACTACGCTCGGCTTGGTCGGTCAGTTCAAAACGCAGTTCGATCTGTTTAAGCAGCCACTCAAGCTGCGAGACGCTTAAATGCGTCGGAGTTCCCCCGCCTAAAAACAGGGTGTCGATTTGGGGACGATCGAGTTGTTCAAGTTCTCGATCGATCGCGGTCAGAAATGGCTGGACCAAATCGTCGCGGTCCGCGATCACGGAAAAGTTGCAGTAGCCACAGCGATGTCGACAAAATGGAACGTGAACGTAAGCCGAGCGGGGTGTCGGCCAAGTCCAATCGGGATAGTCATGCGAATCAGGATGCATGCTTATAGCCACAATTTCATGCGACCGCCGAGTGCATCGGGAAGTGCCTTCTGGGCAAGTCGCTTCACTTGCGTGTCGTTGTAACGTGTGCTGAGGTGAGACGCGATAATTAACTCGTTCTGAAAACGGTCGCTGCGTTGCTTGTAATCGTCGATGTGCATGTGGCCATGCTTGTGGATTTTTTCTTTGCGGTGCTCCGGCGCGACGAACGTCAATTCGCTGACCAGCGTCTTGGCTTCGTAGAAGACTGGATTGTTGTCCAGTCCCGGAGGCGAGGTGTCACCGGTGTAGGCAAACACCGGTACACGTGTTTCTTCGGTGATCTCGGTTCCGGCAAGTTTCAAGTCGCGGATCTTGTCGCCTTCGAGTCCTTGGAATTCGGGCTTCAATTTATGACGCCGTTGATGGATGACAAATCCGAGTGAATCGATTGTGTGACGCGTCGGCAGTGACGTGACGATGTACTCGCGGCTGATTGAGGTTTCATCGCCGGGTAGCAGACCGATCAATTCGCACGGCATCGCACCGCGATCGAGTCGACGGAACAATTGCAGCATGTCCCAAGTGGCATCGACCGCCGAGTCGGGAAGGTAAATTACCGGGGGATCCATCTTCATCATCCGGCGACGCGAAACGTATGCTGGCAAGGCGGCGATATGGTCCAAGTGGGCGTGCGAGATAAACATGGTGGGAGTGCCCA
>CAXBHV010001582.1:0-2061 GCA_963974855.1 uncultured Rhodopirellula sp.
TGAGCCTGTGCTTGAGCAGTTTGAGCCTGAGTGGCTGCATTGTTGCCAGCGTTCTTAGCGTAGGAGGGAACGCCACCGCCAGGCTGGCCTTGCGAAGTCCCCGCCTGCTGAGCCAGTGCGGATTGGAAATTGGTGGCCAAAGGGACCGCCAGTGCCGCAGCAAGCAGCAATGTCCAGTGTGGTCGCATCATCCGTGACGCCTGTTGAAAAAAGTCTTGATACTCGGGCTTCGGCCATTTCCATATGGACCGATTCATCGAGTCGACTCTAACAACGTTCTAACGGATGGCGAAAGAGAGAATCACAAAAGTTTTCGCCGGATACCTTGTTTTTGCGATTTGTCGCCGATCGCTCGGTACGTCGCTTTAATAAATGACGAATTTCGATGTAGCGGAAGTCGTCAAGACTTTCGTTGTCCGGGATATTCGAAACTCTTGACGAGCGTGTAGGGCCGGTTCCTACCGACCGACTCCATCTCGCTGTCAAGGACGGCCGGTGGGAACCGGCCCTACGCGAACCCGGACATCAATTTTTTCACACGGTCTCCACAAATGCAGCGATCCACGACATTGTTGGTTTTAAGACTTACCGAGCCGTGCCAATCTCGCTACTCTGCGGTCGCGCCCCACCACGGATTGTTCTTGTCCCAGGCTTCTTCGGGTGCGATATGGTCGGCGTTTTCCGTGTCCACGTCGGTCCATTCGCTTCTCGCAACCGATGCAAGTTTATCTTCGGACGTGACGATCCTTCGTTCTGGCTCTCGCTCGAACCATGCCCACTGGATTGACGGTTCGGGTTCGGAGTAGTCGATTTCGTCGTCGTTGTACTCGGGGGCAATCACGATCGGCTTGACGCGTTTGGGCTCAGGCCGCCGAGGCGCCGGTTTGGGCTCAGGCTTAGGCGCCGCTGGCTTAGGCGGTTCGGGGCGTGCCGCTTCGACGACTGGTTCTGGCTTGGCTTGTACCTTGGGAATTTCCTTGCGGACGTACAGAATTTTTGGAGTTGGTTTTGGTGCTTCCTTTACCACAACCACGACAGGTTCAGGCTCTGGGGCAGTCTCTTCTTCGAGCACCTCTTCTTCGACGACGTCTTCAGGCTCGTCCTCGTAAGCTTCTTCGTATTCCTCTTCGCTCGCTTCTTCTTCGATTCGTTCTTCTGGTTCGAGGATTTCCGCCCGGCCTGGTTCGCCATGAGCCGGCATCATGCGAACTTGAACGTCGATGTCGTGGAAGATATCGACGATGTGTTCGTGACAAGTGAACATCATCACTTGATGCCCTAGCTCGGCAAACGTTTTTAAGGTTCGTGCAGCAAAGATCGCGCGATCGCGGTCGAAATTGACTAACACGTCATCGAGCACCAATGGCAACATGACTCCGCGGCGGGCATATGCCGCAGCGAGTGATAATCGCAACGCGATGAAGACAGCCTCTCGCGTGCCGCGACTGAGCACTTCAAGCGGCAACGACTTGCCTTCGGTGTCATCAATCTTCAGGCGATTGGTGCCCAGCGGCGTCCAAATTCGGTTGTACTTTCCGTCGGTTAATTGATTCAGGAACGACGACGCCTCTCGCAGCGTTTCCGGTTGACGTTCTCGCTCGAAGGTTCCGCAGACGTCCTCCAGCAAGCAGCTTGCCATCGCAAGCGTCTGCCAACGACGAGCCGCCGCCGCGATCTTGCGTTCAATGCAAGAAAGTTCCAATTGAGCCGTGGTCAGACGAGCGTCTTCGCCGAGCTGCTTCATCTCTTGCGCCAACTCACCTTGCTGCGTTCTCAGTTGGGCGACGCGTTCTTCCGTCTCGCTGATTCGAGTCGTTAGCGAATCCCAGCGTCGTTCGATGTCGGTCATCTTAGCACCTTCGATCTCGCGAGCGACGGCGTCGTACTCGACATGCGTGCCGATGATCGAGCGAACTTGCTTGTCAAGCTCCGCGTACTCTTTTCGCATCTGTGCCAAGCTGGCTTTGCTATCAACCATCCCGTAGAACTGTTCAGGCGTTGCCACACCGCATTTTGCCCACAAGGCGCGTCGCTGCGTTTCGCCTCGTTGGATGGCGCGAA
>CAXBHV010001583.1:0-2061 GCA_963974855.1 uncultured Rhodopirellula sp.
TTGCTGCCACTACAAATGCTCATTCCGCCAACGCCAAACAAGCGAAAGCAGCAAATACCATTCTTGCTGCGAACCAGATCCGCAAGTCGTACAACATCGGCGGCGAACCACGCTGCGTTCTCAACGGCGTTGATTTTCATGCCGCCGCGGACGAGTGTGTGTTTTTATCGGGCCCGTCGGGGAGCGGCAAAAGCACGCTCCTGTCGATCATGGGATGTTTGTTGGAGGCTGATTCGGGCGAGATTACGATCGCGGGACAGCGTGTCGATAAGATGAGCGTTTCACGGCGAACGCTGGTTCGGCGTCAATCGATTGGTTTCGTGTTTCAGCGGTTCCAATTAATACGTGGATTATCGGCCGAAGATAACGTTGCGGTCCCGCTGACACTGCAAGGCATGCCGCTTGCACAAGCACGCGAAAAAGCGGGCGAACTTCTCGGACGCGTCGGGTTGTCGCTGCATCGCCGGCAATTGCCCACCGCGATGAGCCCAGGGCAATGTCAACGTGTGGCACTTGCTCGCGCTGTGATCACCGAGCCCAAACTACTGCTTGCCGACGAGCCAACGGCGGCACTCGATGGCAAATCGGGAGCCGAGGTGATGGAACTGCTCAAGGAACTGGTCGCTTCGACCGGATCGGCGTCGGTGATCGTCACGCACGACCCACGAATCTTGAAGTACGCAGATCGCGTTTGTGAAATCGAAAACGGACAATTCAAGTGAAACTTTTAGTCTATACGATCGTGATGGTGCTGGTCTGCGTGCCAGCGTTCATGGTTTACGAAAACCATCGTCAAGATGATCTGACGCGGAAACTCGCCTTGGATGCCATCGAGGTCTCGCTATCACCGGCACCGGTGGTGATTCGGGCTGCCGGACGTATCGAAGGGCGAACGGAACAGATCGGCCTGCGCGCTCGGCTTGCAGAACAGATCGAGCAAATCCATGTCACGCAAGGGCAATGGGTTGCAAAGGGTGAAACGCTGCTCAGTCTAGACTCGGAGCTATTGTTGCAGGAACGCAACTTGGCGGCAGCACTGCTTGAGATGGAGGAGGCCAAAAAAGAGCGTTTGGAGAACGGCTACCGTCCCAGTGAGATCGAAACGGCTAAGCAGGAACACCAAGCCGCCGTGGCGAGACTCGAAGGAGCTCAGAAAACTTACGATCGCGGCGTAAAACTGTCCGAGAATAACGCGATCAGTTGGCAGACGCTCGACAACATGCTTGTCGATCTTGGCTCGCTACGGGCAACGGCCGCTGCTGCGAAAAGCCGCCTGGAAACATTGGAAATGCCACCTCGGAACGATGATATGTTGGCGGCCCAGGCTTCGGTTCGTGCGGCGGAATCAAGACTTCGCATCGCACAAATCAATCTAGATCGTTCCAGGATCACCGCACCCACCGCAGGCCGAATCTTGTCAGTGGATGCCGAAGTCGGCGAGATGACCGCTCCATCTAGTGCGAAGCCGTTAATTATCATGACGGATACCTCCCAATTACGCGCTGTCGGTGAAGTTGACGAGTTCGATGCGTTGAATGTTGTCATCGGGCAAGCCTGCGCAATCAAATCGGATGCAGCCGAGGGAGTGCTGGCCGAAGGCAAAGTCATCGAGATTGAATCGCTGATGAATCCTAAACAGCTGTTTGGTCAATGGGCTGGTGAGCGAACCGATACGTACAGCCGCCGTATATGGATTGAGTTGACCGGCGCCGCGGATTTGCCCGTCGGGTTACCAGTGGAGATCTATATCGAGACAGAGTGAAGTCGCGTTCGAAGAAACCGTGAAATCAAATGAACATGACCGAGCCTCTTAGACCACAGGAAAACAAATGGCGGCGACGTTGCCTGTTGCTGCTCGCGGTTTGGGGGCTTTCCACAATTCTGCTTTCGTTCTCGGCAGTTCGTGGTTTGGTTGCCACGCCGCTTTACGTCCACGATTCAGACGCATCGGGCGAGGCGGCGTACGTGATGGCGGACGGGTACGCGTATTGGGAACGATTGCGAGCAGCTTCGGATCTGTATCACATGAAGCGGGTGAAGCGGATCTTGATTCTGGACGAG
>CAXBHV010001584.1:0-2056 GCA_963974855.1 uncultured Rhodopirellula sp.
CGAGTCGCCTTTTCCGCCATCCCAGCCTGACGGCTCCGCAATCCTTCCAAATTCAATCGTGAACTTCCAAATTGTGTCGGCCACTGGCAACCAATCCAAAGCGATTTGGCTTGGTGCAGTGCTTCTTTGAAAGTGAGTGAATCATTCATAAATTTGGTTAAAATCAATCGCGTGCCCGCTGATGCAAACCATCCGTTGAGCTTAGACTCTTGAGGATTGCATAACGAACTGGGGGTAAGTTTGGTCGACAGTTGATCGCTTGATCGCAAACCGCGTGCCCATTCGATCAGATTTGCTTTTATTGTGACGCCTGCTGAACCACTCACAGCACCTCCAAAGTGAAATTAGATGCGTTGGCTACGGAATAACGCGTTTTCGATAGCAGTAACGATAGCCATTTTTACGATTGTTTTGTCGTGTTTGATCACGTACCGAGCGCTCGACGAATTGCCGCAATCTCATCGCCGGATCGTCAACACCGAAGAGCAACTTGGACGGGTGACCAGTTTGCGATTCACAATAGGCACGGCCGCATCACGGTTGCGTGCTTTGACGCTTGGCGGAGACGAACAAGACCGCAGTGAACTTGTCGAAGCGATCGGCCGTTGTGAACAGTTGGCCGAAGAGCTTCAGAAAGTTGCGTTGTCAAGCGATGTGGTACTGCTAGACGGACTTGAACCGTTGTTGATGGATTGCCGACGGTATGTGAACGAGATTCGGCCGCTAACGCCCATTGCAACCTCGCTGGATTTGCCGCAGCGAACGCGACTGCGAATTGATGCCACAAATTTGCGTGCCCGCCTCGAAGCCAGTCTGGCTGCAAACCATCATCATTTGACGACGATGAAAAAGGCGGCGGAGCGTGAACGACTCGAAGCGGCTTGGGCGTTAATCGGAGGCCATGCACTGATGCTTGGTCTGGTGGGATTGCTTTACGTTGCTCGACGAAGTGAACAACAACTTCGGCGTCTCGCTGATATGCGCACCCTCGAGGCGGACGAGCGATTCGCGCTGATCGTTCGCGGTTCGTCTGACGGCATTTTATTGACCGATGAAAACGGTCGCATCCAGATGACCAACCCGGCACTGGATGAAATGTTTCAAACCGACGAGGCAACACTCAAGGGGATGACGGTGGGATCGTTGTTCACCACCACTGTGATTGACGAGTGGTTGGCCAATCGGTTGGTCGAGAACGATCGAGAAAGCATATTGTCACGACGTGTCAAAGCGATGCGACCCAATGGAACGCGGCTGCATACCGAATTGACGGTGACACCGCAGACGATCCGCGATCAAGAGTTTCTAGCCATCTCTGTGCGTGATGTCTCTGAACGCGAAGCATCCCGGTTACGATTGAAGCAACACGAGGCGTTGCTGAGCGAGATTCCCGAACCGCTGCACATTCTGGACGCGGTCGGCCGGGTGGTTTATTGGAATCGGGGTGCGCAACGTTTGTTCGGATTTGAGGCCAACGAAGCGATTGGGCAAACCGCCAACGACTTGTTGAAAATCGTCCCTCCCAAAGGCAGCGATAACAACATTCACGCTGTCAAATACGCTGAGACCGAGCGTTGGTCGGGCGAGTTAATTGCGACCACCAAGGCGGGACGCCGCATTCGCATCGAACGTCGACGCACTCGAATTCGCGAAGCCAGCGAGACGATTGGCGAAGTGGTCTTGGATTTGGACTTGGGAGAACGTAAACGACTGCAACAGGTCGAACGGCGACGGCAACGACTTGAGAGTTTGGGGACGTTGGCGAGCGGGATCGCTCACGATTTGAACAATTTGTTGACGCCGATTTTGATGAGTTGCCGGATGCTGCAACGAACCGACGCCAATATTGATCGCGGAGCGTTGCTGGACACGATTGGCAACGGAGCCAGCCGCGGTGCCGATCTGATTGCTCAATTGTTAACGTTTGCTCGAGGCGGCGATGGCGAGCACGAACCGATCAGCGTGGGGTCGATTATCCCAGAAATCGCAGCGATTTTGCAGGCAACGCTGCCCAAAGGCATTGAGCTGAAGACCGAAGTTAGTGACAACCTGCCCA
>CAXBHV010001585.1:0-2053 GCA_963974855.1 uncultured Rhodopirellula sp.
TTTCGGGGTATTCGTTTCGCCACTGCTGCAAGTAGTCGAGCGAAAAGTCGACCGCTTCGATCTCACTTGAAAAACGTGACCATCGGAAATCGAACAGATCACCACCCCAAACGACCATCTCGTTACGCTCGATCAACGAGGCAATCTGGGTGTGATGTTGTTCTGCCGTGCTCCGCGTGCTCATCAAATGCAAATCAGAGATGAACACCGCCTGCTTGGGCATCTGATCGCGAGGCCAATTGTGGATCATGTTCGCTGCCTTATTTCCATTGACGATAACGCTGGATCAATCCGTTGGTGGAACTGTCGTGCGCTAGCGACGCGTCACTGGATTGCAATTCGGGCATGATCTTTTTGGCCAACATTTTGCCGAGTTCCACGCCCCATTGGTCAAACGAATCGATATCCCAAATCACGCCTTGCGTGAATGTGCTGTGCTCGTACAAGGCGATCAATTTGCCCAAAACGCTCGGCGACAATTGCTCGATAAAGATTGTGTTCGACGGCCGGTTGCCTTCGAAAACTCGGTGCGGCACTAGTTCATCCGCCGTCCCTTCGCTCTTCACTTCTTCGGCGGTTTTGCCCATCGCCAACGCTTCGCCTTGGGCAATCACATTGGCCATCAAGATATCTTGATGATCGCCCAGTGGATTCAGCGACTTGCAAAACGCGATAAAGTCACACGGAATGAGGTGCGTGCCTTGGTGAATCAATTGATAAAACGAGTGCTGGCCATTCGTACCCGGTTCACCCCAGAAAATCGGACTGGTGTCGTAGTCGACGCGGTCACCCGCGAGTGTCGTTGATTTACCGTTGCTCTCCATCGTCAATTGCTGCAAGTACGCTGGGAATCGCTTCAAGTATTGATCGTACGGCAGCACCGCGACCGTCTTTGCATCAAAAAAGTTGGCGTACCAAACGTTCAACAAGCCCATCAGTGCGGGCAAGTTTTGATCCAGCGGTGCGGTGCGAAAGTGAACATCCATTTCATGAAATCCGTCGAGCATTTCACGAAAGTTTTTTGGACCAATCGCCAGCATCGTCGACAAACCGATCGCCGAATCCATCGAATAGCGACCACCGACCCAGTCCCAGAATCCGAACATGTTCGCGGTATCGATTCCGAACTTGCCGACTTCATTCGCATTGGTCGAAACCGCCACAAAATGTTTCGCGACCGCCGACTCGTCGCCTCCCAATCCAGAGAGCAACCACGTGCGTGCGGATCGTGCATTGGTCATCGTTTCCTGAGTCGTGAAGGTCTTGGACGCCACGATGAACAGCGTTTCGGCGGGATCGAGATCCTGAGTCGCTTCGGCGAAATCGGTTCCATCGACGTTGGAGACGAAGCGGAAATTGAGATCGCGATTGCTGAAGTGACGCAGTGCCTCGTACGCCATCACCGGGCCGAGATCCGAACCGCCGATCCCGACGTTGACGATATTGCGAATTTTCGAACCGGTGTGTCCTTTCCACTGGCCGCTGGTGACGCGGTCACAAAACGCTGCCATCTTGTCCAGTACTGCATGCACATCGGGCACCACGTTCTCGCCATCGAATTCGATTTTGGCGTCACGCGGAGCACGCAGGGCGGTATGCAGCACCGCACGATCTTCGGTGGTATTGATCTTTTCGCCGCTGAACATCGCATCAATGCGATCTTTCAAGTTTGCCGATTCGGCCAAAGCGACCAGCAATTTGATCGTTTCCGACGTGATCCGGTTTTTCGAGTAATCGAGGAACAGTCCCAGAGCTTCAAGGCTCAGCGTTTGGGAACGCTGGGGATCTTCGGCAAACCACTCGCGAAGATGCTTGTCTTCAATTTCCGCGTGATGCGATTGCAGAGCTTGGTAAGCGTCGCGAGAGGTGAGACCGTGAGTGGCTGTGCTGTTACTCATCCCGAGAAATCCTTCAAAGAATCATGTTCGTTAAGTGGTCCCCCCATTCTCTACGAAGATTCAGAGCCAGGGAACCTTGGGTACCCCCGGTTTTTTTTAATGTCGTTGATCGCTCGGGACGTGAAATCTATTGTTGATGCATATGCGGTGTAAGC
>CAXBHV010001586.1:0-2052 GCA_963974855.1 uncultured Rhodopirellula sp.
CTGTTGAACTGAGCCGGCGCAGGCTGAAAGTTGTTTTGCCCGTAGCCGTTTTGTTGAAAATTTTGCTGTGGATATTGAGCCGTCGCCAATTCCAAATGGGACATCCACTATAGCGAACCGACCCCCAACACAATCAAGGGGGCGACGCGCGACACCAATCCGGCGACGTGCGTCGGTTGTCGTTCGCGCAGTCGCAGTGAGGTCCGACTGGGGTGTGATGAAGTCGAGGCCGGATTGTTGGGTTTGCGATCGCTCATCGTCGTAACGTTTTATTCGGTGTGTTCGATGGTGACCCGGGTTTGGTCGGCGTCGTACCGTCACTTGGCGACAACGCGGCAAGCCGACGACTGGCCAAAACAGCAAACTCGCTATCCCCATGTCGGCTTACTAGAGTCGAATAACAAACCGCAGCGTCCCGTGTCCTCCCCAATTGTTCAAAAGATTTCCCGGCCTGGACCAACGACGCGACCACCCAAGTGCCGTCGGGATCGATTCCCGCGACCCCTCGGTAGGCTTCGATGGCTTCCACGTACTTCTGCTGCAGATAATAAGTTTCGCCGATCATCCACTGAGCCCGTCCTCGCAGCGATGCGTCGACCTGGCTGCTGCGAACGACCGACTCCAGGTCACTGCGAGCTTCATCAAATCGCAACCGACGAATGCCGAGCTCGGCCGACAACATCGCGACCAAAGCCGATCGGTAGCGATCGTCTCCGGCCGCCTTGGTCGCGGCATCGACACGCCGAGTCGCCCGATCCACTTCGCCGATCGACACTTCGGTTTCCGCACAACGCAGCAGCGTGGCAAAATCGTCTGCCGCAAGTTCGTCGACCACGTGGCACCACCAACTGTGCGCTTCGGGCCGGCGACCGGTTTGCATCAACGCTTCGGCAAACAATCGCTCCATAGTGATTGTGCGAGTTGGATCTTTTTGGGCGGGCGAAGTCGATTGCGATGCCAATGCCAGCATCGACCACCGCTCGTTGCGTCCCGCCCAACGGCAGGCCGATTCTCGCGATTTTGCTTGAATCGTTGATGGTTTCGGCGGCGACAACATAAACATCGCCAATCGTTCTGCGTCGGCAGCGACCGGCAATTGACTCAGCAAATCCGCAGTGGTTTGTCCCGTTTGGTCAATCTCGCCGAGTCGCTGGACCAATCGATCCCACGCATTGGAATCCCCCTGAGCCGCCGCGATACGGATCGCGATCGCGGTCATCGCGGGCGTTAATTGGTCGAAATCACGCTGGAGGACTAGTTTCCGCAACCGCTCGGGGATTTTATCGATCTCGACCGCCCCAAACTGGTTCAATACGTCTTTGGCGGCATCCGAATCAGGCCAGCGATTGAACAACTCGCTCATCATCGCCTCGGCCTCTTCGTCCCGACCGACTTGTTTTAGACACGCAATTCCGGCTTGGGCGGCTCGGGCTGCGTCTTGGTGCTCAGGAAACGCTTTCAGGAACGCGATCATCCGATCCGCCGCCTCCTCCGTCCGCTGGCCTGACATCGCAACCGCCCAGGCGGCTCCCAACATCGCAGTGGGCTTTTGAGCCGGGTCGGCGTGGTCGGCAGCAAGGTTATACGCGGTTTCCGCTGTGGCGAGGTCTCGCTTCGTCAATGAATCGCGACCAATCCGCAAGCAAAGATCGACCGCAAGCGGTGTTTGCTCGGCCGTGATTCCAGAATCGGCCACAATCGCTTGCTCAAGCGTCTCAGTGGCGACCTCCAATTGCCCCGCATGCACAAACAAAGCCGCCGCAGCAAGCCGAACCAATACCACCGTCGCCGGTGGCAATGTCTTGCTAGCAGGCCGCTGGAGTGCCGAATTCGCGCGGGTGAAAAACTCAGTCGCCCCCGTCGTGTCCCCTGCGTTCTGGAATGCCCGACCGATCTGAGCCAAGGGCAGTGTTAGATCGATGTTCTCCGCCGGCTGTTTTGCGAGCAATAGATCGAGTTTTCTCGCCATCTCCGCAGCACCGGCAATATTTCCCGCTGCGATGAGATTTTGGATTAGTGCGTACTCTTTCTGGGGGGCACGCTGGCTCGGGG
>CAXBHV010001587.1:0-2051 GCA_963974855.1 uncultured Rhodopirellula sp.
ATGATTGTCGTGGCGATCATTAACGCCGCGACGAATTTGGTATGCCTGCGATTGCTGCGATCCCATCGCAAAGAAGGTGTGCATTTGAAGGCTTCGTGGATATTCACGACCAATGACATGATTGCTAACCTCGGCATCGTGCTCTCGGGTGTCGCCGTGATTTTCTTCCAGTCGCAAGTTCCCGATTTGGTGATAGGTGTGCTCGTCGCTGGAATTGTCGTCAAAGGCGGCTTTGAAATTCTGTCCGAGGCCAAGGATGCGAAGAAAAGCGACCGTACGTATTCCGAAGGAGCCGTAAAATGAAGGCGGTCAACAAAGGATTAGAGGAACGAAAACAAACTCAACACAAATCACGTATCGAAGGCGAAGCATGAACCAACTACCAATTGATGGACTTTTTGACAGCACTATGGCGGTCACACGCGATCCTTATCGTTTTATATCGAAGCGCTGCGATCAATATGGAACGGACGCCTTTCAAACGCGATTGCTACTGGAAAAGGTGATCTGCATCCGCGGCGAGGAAGCCGCAAAATTATTCTACGACACGTCACGCTTTTCCCGAATCGGTGTTGCTCCTTCGCGGATATCGAAGACGCTGTTCGGTCGCGGTGGCGTTCAAGGTTTGGATGACGAAGCACATCGACATCGAAAAATGATATTCATATCGCTGCTAACTGCCGACAAAATCGGCGGGCTGACTCAACTGGCGTCTGAAATCTGGAAACGACGCTTGTTGGAATGGTCTTCGATGGACCGCGTGGTCCTTTATCGTCAGTCACAAGAAGTCTTGTGTGAAGCGATCTGCCAGTGGGCGGGCGTGCCGCTTGATCCTTCGGAACTAGACAAGCGAACCGACGAACTCGCGGCCCTGTTTGACTACGCCGGAAATGTTGGTCCAAAGCATTGGTGGGCGCGGCTCGCACGCCGACGCAATGAAGCGTGGCTGCGGAGCATTGTCGAACAGATTCGCGTTGGTCAGTTTCAGCCGCCTGAAGGGACTGCCGCGTTCATTGTCGCCAATCATCGCGACCTAAATGGAGAGCTGCTTGAATCACAGATTGCGGCTGTTGAATTGAACAACATCCTGCGGCCCACCGTGGCCGTCTCGGCGTATCTCGTGCAGTGTGCGCATGCCATATTCATGTACCCCGAATGCCGACAGCCATTGCAAAATCGCGATGCCGATTACGCTGACTGGTTTGTCCAAGAGGTACGACGTTTCTATCCGTTCTTCCCTTTTGCGGGGGCCAAAGTTCGAAAAGACTTTGAGTGGCAAGGATACAAGTTTCCCGCTGATCGAAAGGTCTTGCTTGATCTCTACGGCACCAATCACGACGAGCGTGCCTGGAACGATCCTCAAACATTCAGACCCGAGCGTTTTCGCAACTGGGACGGCAATCCGTTCACGCTGATTCCGCAAGGTGGTGGCGATCACTACCAAAACCACCGTTGTCCCGGTGAATGGATTGCGATGGAGCAAATGAAAGCGGCCGTTGACGTGTTCGTCAATCAGTGCGAATACGACTTGCCCGAGCAAGACCTTGCGATTGACATGAGAAGACTCCCGGCTGTCCCCAAAAGCCACTTTGTGATTGAAAACGTCCGCTCCACCCAACCGAACGACAAGTCCCACGGTTAACGGGCGGGACACTTGGGATATAACTCCATTAGAGATTGAAGGGAACGAATGAATGAACCTATTAACGAACCGAGAACCGATCATCCTACGAATCCACGGCATGGACTGTGCCGAAGAAGTCTCGCTGCTTAAACGTGAGTTAATACCACTGCTGGGCGACGAAGACCGGCTTGGTTTTGATTTGCTTAATGGAAAGCTGACCGTCGATACGTCGTCGTTGGGCGTTTCGCGAGCGGATGTGCTGGCTGCCGTTGAGAGGTCTGGGCTCAAATCCAAACCTTGGCGAGGCGGCAGTGCGGCGGGTGAAGACCAAACATTTTGGCAACTGCATCAGCGTTCGATTCTGACTGCGGTCAGTGGGCTGTGCGGATTGGCCGGGTTGATTTGGCAACTGACCTTTGCCGGTGAG
>CAXBHV010001588.1:0-2049 GCA_963974855.1 uncultured Rhodopirellula sp.
ACCGGAATGTCGGTGATCACCGACATTCCGGTATTGGGGATTTTCATGCATTCACGTTGAGCGACCCAGAAACGAGCCAGGATTTCGGGATCCTCTTCGCCATATTGATACGGTGCGATTTGCACGAAATAGAACGGCAGTTCGGGCTGTTTGAATGCATTTCGCCAGGATGCGAGCAAGGCCTTTTTCTTGTCGACATAGCCCAGTCCCTCGCCGTGATTCGATTCGCCCTGGTACCAAATCGCCCCGCGAATCGCCATTGGAACAAGCGGATGGATCATCGCGTTGTAAAGCGTCGTCGGGGTGCCCTGGCTCTTGGCCAGCGTTACCGGTTGGTTTGGCAGCGGAGGCGCCGCTTGATTTTGTGCGAGCGCTGTTTTTAACGATTCGGTCCACTGTTGGACTTGTAGTAAATGAGCTTCCTGCGATTTTCGGTACTCCGGGGTTCCAGGGGTTTGCGAGCGAATGCGATCGGCTTCACTTGACAGTGCGGGGACGGCTTCGAATCCATCAACGCTGGTCCACGGCTCGATCCGCGTTCCGCCCCAGGCACTTTGGATCATTCCCACCGGGACGCCAAGTTCCTCATGCAATCGCAAACCAAAGTAGTAGCCAATTGCCGAAAAACTTGCCGATGTCTCCGGCGAACTCCGTGTCCAGTTTGCGTTGACATCGTCTTGCGGCGTCAGGGCGGTGGTCAGCGGTACAGCGAACAGACGAAGGTTGGGATGAGTCGAGTTGGGAATGTCGGCTTTGGAATCTGCCTTCATTTGCATTTCCCATTCCATGTTCGATTGACCCGAAGCTAACCAAACTTCGCCCACCAAAACGTCTTTTAGTTCAACGCGACGTTGTTCTTTGCTAGACGCGACAATCAGTGATTGAGGTTCAGCGTTGGCCTTCAGTGAATCCAGTTCGACTCTCCACTTGCCGATTTCATCAGCCGTGGTGGTTTTGGTTTGGTTTGCGAACTTGACCGTGATCGATTCACCAGCGTCCGCGACACCCCATACCGGCACGCTTTGTTCTCGCTGCAGCACCATGTGGTCCGAGAACACAGATGCGAGCTTTAGTTCAGCTGCGGAGAGTAGCGGGGTGGGGAGGAGCAGGAAGAGTGTGAAGGCAAGGATTTGTTTCATGATGGTCGTGGGGAGTGGGGAGTGGGAGTGGCGTGAGCCGCGGGCCGTAAGGCACCGGGTAATACGTGCCATTCGACCTCGCGAGCGGCACCCCGAATCAACAATCGCTTTGCGTCATGCCGCGACTAAAGTTGATCGCGTTATTGGATGACAGGCTGCAAGCCTAACCCACATGGGGCTAGGCGATTTCCCAGCCTTTGCGGTACGCGGTTTGGATCAACGATTGAGCCTTGGTGTTGTTACCGGTGGACAACGTTTTGGCGTTCCAGTCGAATCCGCCTGTGCGGTAGGCGACGTTGCCGAGCAAGACGGTCTCGGCCATCGGTCCAGAGTAGTCAAAGTTGCACGTTGCCACATCGCCACCCTTACACGCGGCGATCCACTCTTTGTGGAAACCGGGCGAGTCGGCCACAAATTTTTCAGGCCGTTTGTAGTCCGCGAATTTTTCCTCAGGCAACAACTCGTGTTTGTCAAATCCAGACAACAATATTCCGTCTTCGCCAATGAACAGCGTGTTGTGCCCTTTGCCCGAGAGCCCACGCTCAGCCAGGATTTCGGGAGTGCCGTGGTACCAATGCAGATCCAGCGGACTGTTTTGGTTGGTTTGGTCAAAACGATAGGTGACGTGCATCGCTTTGGGCGTTCGCTCGGCGTCCACCTCGGGACCGCTCGCGTCGACGTGACTTGGGTAGCGCAGCCCCAACGACCAATAGGGGATGTCCAGGATGTGGCAGCCCCAGTTGCCGGTTTCACCAGTCCCGTATTCCCACCAAAAACGCCATCCGTAGGGACAGAACGATGGGTGGTAGGGACGTTTTTCTGCGGGGCCCACCCACAGTTCATAGTCCAATCCCGCAGGAACCGGTGGAGTGTCACTCGGAACGCCGGGCATGCCGCGGCTGCCGCCGAC
>CAXBHV010001589.1:0-2049 GCA_963974855.1 uncultured Rhodopirellula sp.
GGAATCGCGGTGATCTGCAGTACCGGGCTGCCTTTGGTTTTTGTATTCAGCTCGGCGGTGCCACGCAGCTTGATCGTGCCCTGGCCGGTGCTGTAGATCTCGCGGAGCTCTTCCTTGGTATTGGTGATCTCACCGCCAGTGGGAAAGTCCGGCCCTTGAACCGCATCGTTGGCGACGAGTTGGTAGTCTTTAATCTCAGGGTCGCGAAGCAGTTTCAGCAGCGCCTGGCAAACCTCTTTCAGATTATGCGGCGGAATATTGGTCGCCATCCCGACGGCGATCCCGGTTGCCCCGTTGACCAACAAATTGGGCACGCGGCTTGGCAAAACGACCGGTTCTTCGCGGCTGCCGTCGTAGTTGGGTTTAAACGCCACCGTGCGGGTGGCCAGGTCGGCAAGGACTTCGTTGGCGATCGGAGTCATGCGGCACTCGGTGTACCGCATCGCCGCCGCGTTGTCGCCGTCGACGCTGCCGAAGTTTCCGCTGCCGTCGATTAGCGGCATGCGAAGCGAGAACGCCTGCGCCATCCGCACCAAGGCTTCGTAGATCGAACTGTCACCGTGGGGGTGGTAATTACCCATCACGTCCCCGACGACCTTGGCACACTTTCGGTGCTTCGCGGAGGCGTTGAGACCTTGTTGGTTCATCGTGTACAGAATTCGCCGCTGGACCGGCTTCAGCCCGTCACGCACGTCGGGCAACGCCCGGCTGGTGATCACCGACAACGAATAGTTGAGGTACCGCGATTGGGCAGCTTGCCGTAGCGGAATCGACGTCAGCAAATGGTCATCGACCGCGTCAAACAGCGATCCATTGCTTTCGCCGTTGTTTTTGGAAGAGCCTTTTCGGCTCGATCCCGAAGATGAGTTTCGTTTTTGCCGTTTGGCCACGCCTTGAAGTCCTTTTGGTCAGTCCTGCGGATTTTCGAATCGGAGTTGAATTTCTCTGTTTAACGGCAACCGCCAGCCGCCGGGAAGATCGATCCTGAAGTTCGATCGCTGCTTCTTCTTCGGCATTCTTGCCTAGTCAACCTGCGTGATTTGTACGCTTTACAACCGATTCGCTCGATAGGGCAATCTCGGAAGATTCTGCACCGCTAAAGGGGTTATAGCGATCAAAGCCATCGCAGCGAAACCGCTGATCACGCGAAGGTGGGTGAGCAAGTGAGCAAAAAATCACGAACGCAGGATTTCATCCGAATTACAATGACGTGGGAATCTTTCTGGAAATGAGTTGCATTGCCAGACCCCCCAACGGCCCTCGTCAAGTTTGTCCTGGGCTATTGCACGAAAAAAAAATCAGATTGGGTTCGTCGGAGGAACCGTAGGATGAAACGTCAAACCATGCTCGGAATCGCAGCCATGGCGTCACTTGCCATGGTCGCGGTCATGAACCAAACGGCTTCCGCCCAACGCTTTGCCCGCGGCGAACACATCGTCAGCTCGCACGTCGTCAGCGATGAAGTGGTATCAGGAAACTCCCAATACGCGGGCGATGTCGCTAGCAGCGATGGATACGTCGTCGGCGGGGGAATCCAGCGTCAATACGGCACTCCCGACCTGTTTTACAACAATTATACCCAGGGCAATGCAAATCGGGCTAACGCTCAAATGTACATATCGCCTGTGCCGGTGCCGCCGAATGTCGGGCACACGTTCCTGACGTATCAGCCGTTCTATCCGCAAGAAATGCTTTACGCGCACAAGGATCGATACCACAACTATTATGACAATGGGCGAGGAATGAACCGCACGCGAGCCACATATTGGTATCCGCCCGTTAAACAAGCCGCCAGCAACGTTTACTGGAACTATCTACGGCTTCCTCGCTAACAATTTTGGGGGGCTGCCGAGAAAACACAGCCCAACTCCGCACCTCCTATTTTTGGGAAAGAATCATGATTCGACGACTCGTCCTTGCTGCTGGTTTAGTGGCGACCCTTTGCGGCACCATGCAAAGCGAAGCGACCGCAGGGGATCCCTACGGGATGACGCATATTTGGAATCAAAACTTTGCGATGGATCGTCCTTGGCACGGTCCCTACTATCA
>CAXBHV010001590.1:0-2047 GCA_963974855.1 uncultured Rhodopirellula sp.
CTACGTTG
Organism: uncultured Rhodopirellula sp.; assembly: GCA_963974855.1. GTDB lineage: Bacteria > Planctomycetota > Planctomycetia > Pirellulales > Pirellulaceae > Novipirellula. The sequence continues at coordinate 9 of CAXBHV010001590.1, forward strand.
CAGATCAGTTCAAGAAGGAAAACGCAATCGATTTGCGTAACGATCCGATGGCACTGCAGCGGTTGCAAGAGGCTTGCGAAAAGGCCAAGAAAGAGCTCAGTACGCTGCCAGAAACCGACATCAATTTGCCGTTTATCACGATGGATCAGTCGGGGCCTAAGCACTTGACGATGAAGATCACTCGTAGCAAGTTCGAAGAGTTGATCGATCCATTGGTCGAACAATGTAAGAGGCCTGTACTGCAAGCTCTCGAAGACGCTGGCATGAAACCCGGTGACATCGACGAAATCGTTTTGGTCGGCGGTAGCACCCGTGTGCCTAAGGTTCGCCAAATCGTCAAAGAGATCTTTGGCAAAGAGCCTCATCAAGGCGTTAACCCGGACGAAGCGGTTGCCGTTGGTGCCGCGATCCAGGGTAGCGTTTTGGCGGGCGAACGAACCGACGTGTTGTTGTTGGACGTCAACCCGTTGACGCTCGGTATCGAAACCGAAGGTGGCGTGATGACCGCACTCGTCGAGCGTAACACCACGATTCCTGTGGAAAAGAAGAACGTGTTCAGTACCGCCGCGGACAACCAAACCGCAGTGACCGTTCGCGTGTTCCAAGGGGAACGCAAGATGGCGACAAGCAACCGTTTGCTCGGCGAGTTCAATCTCGAAGGCATTCCACCGCAACCGCGTGGTGTGCCTCAGATCGAAGTCAAGTTTGACATTGACCAGAACGGTATCCTCGCGGTTTCAGCCAAAGAACTGAAAACCGGCAAAGAGGCATCGGTTCAAATCAAAGAAGCAGGCGCTCTGGGCGAAGACGAGATCGAGCAAATGCGGAAAGATGCCGAAGTCAATGCCGAAGAGGACAAGCGTCAATTCGAATTGGTCGAAGCGAAAAACAAGGCTCACCAACAAGTTTATCAGCTTGAAAAACTGATGACTGAGAACAAGGACAAGCTGAGTGAATCGGACACCGAGCCGATGAACAAGGCGATTGAAAAGGTCAAGACGGCTGCCGAAGGTTCGGACACGGCTGCAATCAAGCAGGCGACCGAAGAATTGGATGCCGCTTCGCAAGCGTTCAGCAAGGTGCTGTATGAGAAGACCGAAGCTGCGGGCCCTGCGGCCGGTGCCGCCGGTGCTGCTGCAGCTTCAGGTGCAGCTGCTGCATCAAGCGAAGACGACGACGCGATCGACGCCGATTTCGAAGTCAAAGACTAATTGATGTCGCTGAGTTTGACTTAGCGAATAATCCGAGACATTAGCGGGTGACGTCCTTCGCGGACTCACCCGCTAAACCGGCCAAATTATCGATCGGACTTTGATCCGATCTCCGTGAGCCGCAGCCATCTACATCCTTAGCGCTCGCGGCGCGAGTCCTCCGGTTGCATCGTGTTACACGTATAAAAACACAAAGGGACTCTACGCCCGACGAGATCGGCTACGGCAGTGATGAACCACTCGTTGCTTAGCACGCTTTCATTCTTGGGGGGATGCGTGTTGGGATTCTCCCCCGACCATAACCAGCGATCCAGGTGGGATCAGGATGTGGTGCTGCTTTTTCAGTAAAGGAATTTTGTGTCATGGCGTTTCGATTTGATAAGCTCACCACAAAGGCCCAATCGCTCGTTGCGGAAGCCCAAGCCCAGGCGGCGTCGTCGGGAAATCCCGAGATCTTGCCGTTGCATCTTCTTGCGGCCATGCTGGACGAGTCCGATGGCATCACGCGACCGATGCTGAAAAAAATGAATGCGGACGCAGGCAAACTGAAAGAGTTAGTCGTAAGCGAATTAGGGAAAGTGCCGTCCGTTTCGGGGGGCCGCCAACCTGGGATTTCTCCCGCATTGCAACGGACATTTGACGCCGCAGCCGATGTCGCTGCAAAACTAAAAGACGAATACGTCAGCACCGAGCATCTGTTGCTGGGGATTTCCAAGGTCGAAAGCAAAGCCAATAACTTGCTGAAGCTGATGGGAGTCAAGGACACCGACGTGCTCAAAGCGATGAGCGAAGTGCGCGGATCAGCTCGCGTGACCGATCAAAACGCCG
>CAXBHV010001591.1:0-2042 GCA_963974855.1 uncultured Rhodopirellula sp.
AGAACCGTTTGCACTTGGCCTCCGACGAACAAATCCACTTCGATTTTTCCTTCGCCCTTGGTTTCGCGGAACAGGTGCCCGCAAGTCAAAACGAGACCTTCTTCGCCTTGAATGTCGATGATGGTTCCGGTGCCAGCGCCGTAGCCTTTGCCGTCATGAACTCGCAGGCGGACGGTTGCAGCACGAGCTCGTTCCACCGCATCGGCTTTGCTCAGACTTGGCATCGGCTCGATCGACTGAGTGGCATCGCGGTTGGCGGCTGCCGTCAATGTTTGTCTTTGGAAGTCCTGGTTTTGGAACGCTTGGTTTTGAGATTGGCCGACTGGCAAGCGTCCCACGGGAGCGAGCCGAGTCTGGGGAGCTGGAAAAGGGTCGTTAGCTCGGGTCATCGATCCGGTTTGAACCAACGGTCCTCGGGGATTGATCGCCAGTGCATTTTGCAAATCGGCAAGTGATTGCGTGCCGACCAAGCGAGTGACTTCTTTTCCGCCCGCAACCACGACGAAGGTGGGGGTTTGGCGGATTCCGTAGCGGCGGGTCAGATCGGGTTCGGACTGAACATCAACGTGCCGAACGGGCACGCCGGATTGTTCGAGTTGAGCGAGAACGGGCTGCATCGCCCGACAGGGAGGGCATTGCGAGGAAGAAAAGTCGATCAGAATGGCACCCGCAGCCTGTGCTGAGACACCTTGAAAGCAATTTGTTGCCGCTACAAATGCAATCGCGATCGCGAACATTGTCTTCATCACGCTCGTCCCTCCATGGACGGTAGTGGTCATTTCGGGTCAGCCGTCATTGGCCAACCGAATAGGAGACGACCGCATCAATTTTCCAACGTCCCTGCTGGATTTTGGTCGCCTGAGGATCGCAATACTGCCTGAATCAACCGTGTCGCGGCAAGATCAATGGCCCCGATCCTCATGGAACTTTAGTTTTTTTTGAGTTTCACAACCGTTTTTTTATGAATTGTTCATTCCACTGACGCCGCAAAAACGTGTACAGATCGTCGCCCCGCGTCGTCGAAAACGAGTTTCAAAGCTACAATCCGCCCAAGACGCTTGCACTATCCCCCCGTTTGACACTTTGCCGATAAAAATCGATTGTCCGATTCTTGGCAGCTTCCTTTCACAACGTTCCAAAATCAATCTCGATGACTCGCCGAATCCTTGTCACTAGCGCACTGCCCTACGCCAATGGTCCGATCCACATCGGGCACTTGGTTGAATACATCCAGACCGACATCTGGGTGCGATTCCAAAAATTGAGGGGCAACCGTTGCATCTACGTCTGTGCCGACGATACCCACGGTACTGCGATCATGATTCGCGCCCGCAAAGAAGGCCGTAGCGAAGAAGAATTGATCGCCGCAATGAGCGAATCGCACCAACGCGATTTCAGCGGATTTGGTGTCGAATTCGACCACTACGGCAGCACCCACAGCGACGCGAATCGCGAATTATGTGGCGAGTTTTGGGAATCGCTGCGAGCAAACAACTTGATCGCCGAACGCGAAATCGAGCAGCTTTTCGATCCCGAGGCGCAAACGTTTCTGGCTGACCGCTTCGTCCGCGGTACCTGTCCAAAATGTGGCAAAAAAGACCAACCGGGTGACAATTGCGTATGCGGACATACGTACAGCCCTACGGACTTGATCGACCCTAAGAGCACGCTCAGCGGCGCGACGCCCGAACTTCGCAAAGCCACCCATCTGTTTGTCGAACTTGAGAAGCTGCACGAGTTCTTGGCGACGTGGATCGACAGCAGCGATGCCCTGCAAAGTGAAACCGCCAACTATCTGAAAGGCCATTTCTTAGCCAACGAACTCCGCGATTGGGACATCAGCCGCCCAGGGCCGTACTTTGGTTTCGAAATTCCCGACTCGCCTGGTAACTATTGGTACGTCTGGTTTGATGCTCCGATCGGCTACATCGCCAGCACGAAAGAGTGGTGCGATGCCAACGGTGAAAAACTCGAGGATTGGTGGAAATCGGATGATTGCGAGATCCATCACTTCATTGGCAAAGACATCACCTATTTTCATA
>CAXBHV010001592.1:0-2037 GCA_963974855.1 uncultured Rhodopirellula sp.
TAGCGCCCAAACGGCTAACGGGATTTCACCCAATGATTCCTGCCTACCTGCTTAGTCACGGTATTCGTGGGACAACGACTTCCGTCCCAATCTAAGCGTCAATCAACGAACCTCCATGACGCAAAAAATCTAAATCTTCCATTTTCCCAGCGATTTGCTAGGTCGTTTTGAAGTGGGACGCCTGCAAACTCGAGAATCTGAGTGCATTTTACGCGGTTGGCCGAAGCGATCACATAAAGTTTTCAGGCATCGCGAAGGCCAAGCCTCCGCCCCAGCGAACTCATGAGTACAACACCGACATTGTAACCTTCGACTCGACAAGGCAATTTGCTATGCTGCCTACTGGTACGATTTCAACAGTCCATCCAGCTCCTTATCGCAGTCGATCGTAGTCGTCTTCAGTTCAATTGTAGACGGCGGGCAGTCTCCTTGCACCGGAGGCAAGTGCTCGCGGGCTGAATGGCCACGACGCAGGTCGTACCAATTTTGCGATACCTTACCGCAGCCATGACGTGCCAACTACGATTTCGCTTGACTCAAATCATGGCGAGACCCCAGCGTCATCGTTTGCTACATCGATACAGGTTCCGATGAATCACTTAAAGAAATTCGCTCGTCGCAGCAGATATGTCCTCGCGGGGCTTCTCATCATGCTGCTGATTGTCCTGGGCTGGAATTACCTTTGGTTCTCGAGCAAACAACTGCAGGTTGTGCCCGCACAGCAGATCCCCTGGAACAACGATTTGCTTTACAAGAATTTTCAGGGAGCGATCCAGATTCCGACGGTGTCCGAACGTCCATCGACGTTGACGGAGGACTCACCACTGTTTCGATTTCGAGATTACCTAGCGGAGACGTTTCCCGCCCTGCATCTCGCTCCGTTTGTTCGCCGGACCGGCCGCGATTTTGGAGATCCGTTGATTCCCAGCGTGCTGCTCGAATGGCCGGGTCAGGACCCCAGTTTGCCGGGAATCTTATTGATGTCTCATTTTGATGTCGTCCCCATTGAGACGAACACCCGCTCGGAATGGACGCACGAGCCATTCAGCGGCCATATCGACGGGACATTCCTGTGGGGACGTGGAACCTTGGACTGTAAACACGGAGTCATGGCAATCCTCGAAGCCATCGATCGGCATGCCGCCGACGGTTTCCAGCCGCAACGCACGATTTATGTTGCCCTGGGACATGACGAAGAGCTCGGCGGCCAAAATGGCAACGGCAAAATGGCGGAATGGCTACGCAGCCAGGGCCGCAAGCTGCAGATGGTCCTCGACGAGGGCGGCTGCATCTTCACCGAGTTCCCCGGTCTTGACCAACCCGCTGCTTTGATCGGAGTTGCGGAAAAGGGAATGCTGGACGTTCAACTAAGCGTCGAAGTCTCGCCCACGGAGATCGGTCATGCCTCGATGCCACCACCGGAAACAGCAGTCAGCATTTTGGCTTCGGCAATTGATCGGGTACAAGCGTCTCCATTCCCTGCCCGCATCGACAGTGGGTTGCGCGATACTCTTCGCTTTCTTGGCCCCGAAATGCCGTCTTTTAGTCGGCGACTCGCAATGGCCAACCTGTGGTTGACAGAGCCCTTGATTAAAAGTCAGTTGGCCGGGAAGCCTAGCAGCAATGCACTGCTGCGTACGACCGTCGCCCCCACACTGATTGAAGGTGGCGTCAAAGCCAACGTCTTGCCGCAACATGCTACCGCAACCCTTAATCTCAGACTGATCCCGGGGGACTCGATCGAAGAGGCTACAGAGCATCTCCGTCAAAGTATCAACGACGCACGCGTGGAAGTTTCTCCGCTTCCTTTTGGCAAAGCGGCTTCACGAATGTCGAGTACCAAATCGATTGCCTTCAACGACCTACATCGCACCATTCGTGAGGTCTATCCGGAGGTTGCTGTCGCTCCCTTTGTATTGGTCGGCGGCACTGACAGTGTGCACTACAGCGATTTTGCTGCGGACATTTATCGCTTTATCCCAGCCCGGATCGCCGAACGTGACACACAACGATTCCACGGAATCGACGAACGTATCG
>CAXBHV010001593.1:0-2034 GCA_963974855.1 uncultured Rhodopirellula sp.
ATCCGAAGGAATCCCGCCAGCAGACTGCTTGGATCGGAAATCGGTTTCGAGCTCATCCAACGGGCCGGCAAACTCACTACGTCCTTCGTCGTTCATCCGATCAAAAAACAGCACCCCGTCGAGGTGATCATTTTCATGTTGCAAGACGCGAGCGAGAAACCCGTCGACATTGCGTTCGATAGCGTTGCCGTTGATGTCATACGCACTCAAACGGATCGCTTTGGGGCGTTTCACTTGGCCGTAGATCCCCGGCAAACTGAGACAACCTTCTTGTTCGGATTCGTTGCCACGCGGCATCTGCAATTCCGGATTGATTAGGACCAACTCTTCGCCCTCGCCTTTGACGCCCGATGCGTTGACTACAAACATCCGTAGCGGCAGGTCGACTTGGTTCGCGGCCAAACCAACCCCCTGAGCCGCATACATCAGCTCGAGCATTTCGTTGGCAAGGTCTTTCAACGCCTGGTCCACGCGTCGAATAGGAGAACTTTTGACACGCAACGTCGGGTGCGGATAGGGGATAATACTGAGAGACATGAGCAGATTAGGGGGTGGACGCGAAGGAAGACAGTGCCATTGAAATTTCTCGCTGATTGGCAGTGGCACAAGGGAAAGCATGATCGAAAAAGCCCTCTTTGGGCAGGGGACTTTGCAAATCCAGCCCCAAACGCCGACTAGACAAATCGGATCGATTGGGAGACCATTTGCCCATGCTAAACCACCGAACGAACGAATTATTCACGCGTCTCGCCGCGGATGCATCGTCGCTGCAGTGCTTGGTTTCAGAGATTGGCGGTGCCTCGGTCCTGGACGCGGGCATCCACACTCGCGGTTCGCTACGCGCCGGAATCAACCTCGCTCGATTGTGTATGGCGGACCAAGCTGAAATTTTGCTCGCCCCCTGCGACGCTGCCCTGCTGTGCAGCAACAACGCCGTCTTTGTCTGCACCGATGAACCTCTGAAAGCCTGCTTGGCCGCACAATATGCCGGGTGGCCTGTGCAAACGGACCACTATTTTGCGATGGGTAGCGGTCCCATGCGAGCCGCGCGAGGCCGCGAAGAAACGCTGCTGGAACTGAACCTGGTCGAATCCGCCGACACCGTAGTCGGAGTCCTCGAATCCGACAAATTGCCCGACGCCGAGGTGATCGCGATGATTGCCGGTCAGTGCAGCGTCGCCGCAAACCAAGTCCGTTTGGCGATCGCGCCGAGCACCTCGATCGCGGGCAGTGTTCAGGTCGTCGCGAGAGCGATCGAAACGGCGATGCACAAACTGCATGAACTCAAATTTGATGTCACCAAAATTGTCTCGGCCACCGGCCACGCTCCGCTACCGCCACCGGCGAAACCAGGCGACACAGTCGCGGGGATCGGACGGACCAACGACGCCGTACTCTATGGAGCCACCGTTTCATTGTGGGTTGATTGCGACGATGACGCGGTCCAAGCCGTCGCGGCCAAGGTGCCCAGCAGCACGTCGGCCGACTACGGACAACCGTTTGCCCAAACGTTCAAACAATACGAGTATGACTTCTATAAAGTCGACCCGATGTTGTTCAGCCCCGCCGTGGTGACGATTCATAACCTGCACAGCGGCCGAACGTGGAATCATGGCAAGATCGCCACCGAAGTGCTTCGTCAATCGTTTCTATCATGAGCGGCAAGCGATTTCTCGTGCTGGCTGTGACTATGAGTCGCTGTTTGCCACAATCCAATTGAACTCGATCCATCTGGCTTCCCCTCACGATCGCAATGCCGTCGATCGCAATGCTGTTGATTTGGGTGCGGACGGTTTTACGGAAGCTGCGATCTCAATCAATCAGTTCGATGCCGTATTGGCCAGAACGATGCCGGCGGGATCGCTGGAAAAGATCACCTTTCGACTTTCCATCCTGCATGCTTTGGCGGGCGACACGATCGCCAATGACCACCGCATCGCGGTAATCAATTCGCCGCGAGGACTGGAGATCGCGATCGACAAATTTGCCACGCTCGCTCATGTTCGCCGACTTGGCTATCTCGTTCCCACAACG
>CAXBHV010001594.1:0-2033 GCA_963974855.1 uncultured Rhodopirellula sp.
CGTCGCGGCGACACTCAGTCGCGTTGGGTCGGCGGTGTAAATCCCGCCGACCAGTGGCTGAACGAGTCGTTCAAACATTTCGGTGCCGAAGCGGCGGCAAATAAACGAACGCAGCGACTCGTCCTCGTCGGCCTTCTTTCGAGGCACAAAGACTTCGCATCCCGAGCGTAGCTTGCCCATCGGCGACAGGATCTTGGTTGAGATTAGAGGCCAAATTCGCGACGGAGCCATCACCATAAATCCGGACGGAATCGGCTGCAGTTTGCCATGGCTGACAACCATCGCTCCGCCCCCTCCCGGATTCGTTCGGATCAACTCGTCATCGAGTCCCAGATCCTTGCAAAGTTCGATCGCGGTCGGCGATGTAGTGATGAAATTGTCGGCGGCTCCTTCGATCAGGAATCCGTCTTTTTCCGTCGTCTTGATCACGCCGCCTAAACGCGACCCCGACTCGTATACGTGAACGTCGACATCCGGTGAAAGTTTGCGAAGGTGGTGTGCCGCGGCTAGACCCGAAATCCCACCTCCGATCACGGCAATGCGGGGGCGCGGAGCGACGGGATGGTTCGTGCCAGACTCGAAATCTAAGTCAGACTCGCTATCTATACGACGTCTTGTATAGGTGGACATGGCGAGGTTCCATGAAAAGCGGGAGGGATGTAGTTGCAATCGGGTTCTTCGGCCATCGGATTTCCGGTGACACCATAGGCTCCGGCTCGTGATCCGCCACACACGTTGCGGAACTCGCACACGCCACATTTGCCATGTAATTGGTCGCTATCGCGAAGCATTTTGAACGTGGGCGATGATTGATAAACATCCACGATGCTTTGCTTGGGAAAATCGCCACAATGAATGGGCAGAAAACCGGTTGGAAAGATCTCGCCGGTGTGGCTGACGAACATCACCCCTTTGCCATCGTTCACCCCCGCAGGAATAAACCCGCGTGGTGAAGCGGGCGAATCTTTCGGTTTGTTTTGGATCACATAGCGGCGGTAATGGGGCGCCTCGGTCGTCTTGACCATGAAAGGTTGTTGCACAGCTTGAGCATGCAACCGTGCGAAAGCCGCTTCGCATTGGTCGGCATCCAATCGCTGCATCGTTGTCGCGCGACCGACGGGGATCAGGAAAAAGACTGACCAGAGGGCGATGTCAAGCTTGGCAAATCGATCGCCCATCGCTTCGATTTGGTCCACGTTGGACGGCGTTAGCGTCGTATTGATTTGAGTTTCGACACCCAGTTCGCGTGCGATCTGCAGCACATTCATACTGTGTGCAAAGCTCCCTGCGACGCCACGATTGGTATCGTGTGTTGCCGCATCGGCTCCGTCGACACTGATCGCCATCCGTGAAATTCCGGCATCGCGAAGCCGCCGGATCGAATCGCGATTCACTAACGGCGTGGCGCTCGGAGTGATCGACACGTCGATGCCAGAACCGACCGCATACTCGATCAGATCGTAGATGTCGTCGCGCTTCAGCGGGTCGCCACCAGTCAGAATCAGCATGGGCGGATTCGGGAATTCGCCCAATTGGTCAATCAGTCGTTTGGATTGCGAGGTTGCTAATTCCCGCGGGTCGTGTTGGCTTTGGGCACACGCTCTGCAGTGCAAGCAGACTAAGTCGCAAGCCCGCGTCAATTCATAAAACACCAGCATTGGACTGTGGTCAAACGATTTGCGTGACCGCAAATGCGTCGGCCGGGTGGCTTGTGAAGGAGGCCGATTCGGGCGAGCAATCATTTCGCAATTCCTTGTTAAGCGAGCGACGTCTGAGCATTATATCACAACATGCATATGTAGGTGTAGAATAGGTGGGGCAAAAACGCCCGTGGCAAAACGTCACATCAAGGAGCTCGGCTGAAGAGTGGCTGCCGCGGGATGCACGCGTAGCGGAAGTCGTCAAGACTTTCGTGAATCGCTGACCGAGCCGAAACTCTTGACAGCTTGTTGATTTAATCCAATTGCAAATCGAAATAGTGAGCCGTGGGCCGTAAGGCACCGGGTAACGCGTGGGACCCGGCCGCTGACGCG
>CAXBHV010001595.1:0-2031 GCA_963974855.1 uncultured Rhodopirellula sp.
GCGTGTTCACCGCGATTCGCAATGTCCAAGAATACCTGCAGCCCGTGTTTGCTGAAGCGGGCGACGCCCCTTTTACCACGCAGGGTGCAGCATCAAGCCAGTGACCATCGCGGCCATCTCCAGACGTGATTGCATTCATGGAACCTTCCAGGAACGAGCGTAACAAAATATTACTCATCAATAGGCCAGGGGCACTGCGAACCACTTGGACTTACGTCGGCTTGTCGAAAACGAAAATCTGCGAGGCGTCGGCAACTGAGATCATAATTGGTGATCCGCAGTTCGCGCGGCTGCCTCACTCTCCCGATTGCAGTCGCACTTCCGTCTGCTTGGGTGAGTCTCATCATTGAAAAGCCCTAGCGATCATAACATGTAAACGACAGCACACGGCTCTTGTGATACTGCGACGAAGGTTGCTAGATTTCACCATGACTCGAGATCTGGGATGCTCCGAGGCTCCGGCACAGTGAAAATCCAAGAAAACAAGTGGTTTCCTGTCATTCTTTGTGATTCCAAGTTGAAGTCATTTTGTTGAAGTTGAGATCAATTGAACAGCATTAGCTACATTAATGGCAGCACCTCACCAAGCCATACAATGCCCATCGGCGTTGGTACCTTTGTAGACAACTCGAAGCTGCAATGGAAAAACAAAGCGAGTGTCCGCACAAGAAACGCTGGCCGTTGCTTTCGTTACAGCGGAAGCAACCGTCTTCGTGACAACTCTCCGGATCTTTTTCGGGTTAATTCGGACTGAGATGAAAGCGGGCGCGAATCGCCTATTATCTACGAAAACAGCGGGGGGCGTGCGTCACTTAACTCGAGTGCGATAGGACGAGACCACCAAAGCACCGGTGGATCATAGGTTGGTCGTGGGAAGCTGACCGTTCCTGCTTTGTGGACACCGCTAAGAACATCTAAGTCGTCGGTTACAACAACGAACCGCTTTGGCCAACTGTGAGTTTTGTAGGCGATGGGGAAGGGTAGAAATGTATTTTCAGGGCGGCTACTTTGCTGGCGATGTGATTCTGGCAAAGATCGCGAAGCCTTATCCAATGACCAAATGCGTCGCGACTACGCCAAGCCCGGCCACCTTCATTGGTTTGAGGAAGTTGGAAACGATGCAGCTGATGGGCGTAGACCCAAGTCGCTATCACAGTTCAGAAATGACTCCTTTGCTGTTGCCGAACCTGTCGGACTCGACTCCGTGTCTTTGCAGCAGCGTGAGGTGCAAGCTGCCCAAAGGCGTACCCTTCTTGCAGCGTACGTGCCGCCCGGTTTGTAGTCGACCGCCGCACTTACCGAACAGCACCAGCGGCAGGTCTTTAGGAACGTGCAGATTGCCGTCCTTCATGCAAGATCCAAACATCACAATCGAATTATCCAGCAGCGTGCCGTTGCCTTCGTTGACGCTCTTCAGCTTGGCGATGAATTTGGCCAACTCGGTCGCGTACCATGTATTAAGCGCGTTGTAACGTTCCAGATTCTGCGGGATGTTGCGATGGTGTGACACGCCATGGTGCGTGCCATTCATACCCTTGATGAAATTCAGACTTTGCGTGGTTTGACTGATGCCAAACATCAGCGATCCGACTCGTGTGGTGTCGGTCCACAGTGCCAATGCGAGCAACTCAAACATCAGCCGCATGTGTTCGGCATAATCGTCGGGGATTCCGGCTGGCGGACGAAGAAGCTCGGGCTGACTTTTGGGTTTCCATGATTTTTCGGGTGGGTTGAGTGCCTTGTCGAGCTTCACTTCGACTTCGCGCACGGAATCGTAGTACTGCTCCAGACGTTGGCGGTCCATTACACTGGCCTTCTTCTCCAAATCAGCGATCTCGTCGCGGACGTAGTCGAGAACACTTTGATGTTTCTTCGCCCGTTGCTTGGCTTCGGGGCCGACGTGGCGACGGAACAGGTTGTCAAAAGCAACTTGCGGACTGACTTCCGGAATCACCGGTGTGGTGTCGCTGCTCCACGAAATCGTGCTGCCCAGCGAACGCGGAAACCCCGCGTCGAAACCTTGGCCGGCGG
>CAXBHV010001596.1:0-2031 GCA_963974855.1 uncultured Rhodopirellula sp.
AGAAACGCATCCACGATCTGAAAGAAGAACTGTCCAAAGTCGAGCGTCGCCGTGAACAACAAGTCCAGGCACGCAAAGAAGCTCCCACCGTTTCGTTGGTCGGTTACACCAATGCCGGCAAGAGCACGCTGATGAATGCGTTAACGGATGCCAATGTGCATGCGGCCGACAAATTGTTCGCCACGCTCGATACACGAACTCGACGTTGGCAATTGCCTGGTTGGGGAACCGTGCTGCTGAGTGATACGGTTGGTTTCATTCGCGATCTGCCTCACTCGTTGGTTGCGAGTTTCAAATCAACGCTCGAAGAAACGCGGCAAGCCGATTTGTTGATGCATGTCGCAGACGCCAGCAGTCCGACGGTATTCGAGCAAATCAGCGCGGTCTATCGTGTGCTCGAGGAACTCGAGATCGAAGCGAAAGACACGCTGCTAGTGCTCAATAAAATCGATGCGATCAAAAGTGCGGCGGTTTTGAACCGAGTGCTCGACCGCTACCCCAATGCGATCCCGGTGAGTGCCAAGAGCAACACGGGGCTCGTTCCATTGATCGAAGCGGTCGGCGAGGCACTCGGACGCGAGTTCTTTGATATCGAAGTCGACGTGGCTCCGAGTGACGGCAAGTTGTTGGCGTACTTGGCAGCCAAGGGCGAAGTATTGTCACGCAAATATGGTGAGGAAACAGTGACGATCCACGTCCGAGTCCCTGCCGGAGCAATGGGCCCGGTGCATCGCGACGCCATTGCGATTCGTCACATGGATGAACGGAGTGCGAAATCCAATAACGGTCAGGTTGCCGAGGATGAAAAACCCTCGATTTCGATCGATCTGCCATCGGTACCGCTGTCGGATTCGTCAAGCGAAGTCGCCTAGTCTGGACCGCGTTACTGCGGCTGAAAGACACACCACATGTTAGCCCGTAGCGTCAGCGAGGGACTTCAAGCCGTAGCTGCGTCAACTCTTAATTATGAGTAGCGGAACACACGCGAGGGTTTCGTCTCATTCAGAGATTCAACGAAAGTCTTGACGACTTCCGCTACGACTAGCGCCCTAATTCCTAGCTGTAACGCAGCAATAACCATGAAAGTATTGCGGATCGATGCGTTGGAACCCCAAAGATTCAGTCACCGTAGTCACTGGCGCTAGCAGCGGTATTGGTCACTGCTTGTGCGAATTGCTGCTCGATCGCGGAGCCACTGTGGTTGCCGTCGCACGGCGAGGCGAGCGATTGGCGGATCTCGCATCACGAAATTGTTCGGGCAATTTAATTCCGGTAGTCGGTGATGTGACCGATGCCGATGTGCGTGCCGAGATTTTAGCTGCGGCAGCCGCGGTGGATGACGGCCGATTGGACCTGCTGGTCAACAATGCCGGAATCGGTGCGATTGGCCCCTTCGTTGATGCTGACGAAGAACGTTTGCGGCGAATCATGGAAGTCAATTTCTTTGCACCTGCGGAATTGATGCGGCATGCGATCCCGATGCTGCGGCGAGGTCGCGCTCCGGTGATTTGCAACATCAGCAGCGTGCTGGGACATCGCGCCGTGCCCGACAAGAGCGAGTATTGTGCAAGCAAGTTTGCCCTGCATGGCTTGAGCGACTCGGTGCGAGCCGAATTGGCCCGCGACACGAGCGATGGCAACTCCATTCAGCTGACGTTGGTCAGCCCCAGTACAACTCGGAGCGAGTTTTTCGATTCGTTAATCGGTTCGGACACCGAGACGCAATCGAAAAGCATCGGCAGCTGGCCGCCCGCGAAAGTCGCTCGCGCAACTCTTTCGGCGATCGAGTCGCGACGCAGCGAGGTGATCTTATCTCTCGCAGGCAAAGCGTTGGTGTACGCAGACCGCATCTCGCCGCCTGTCGTGAATGCGATTTTGGCGAGATAAGCTCAGCGTCCTCCACCAATATTTTCGGCGGGACTCGCAACGCCGAGGGTCTTCGCGGCTTAAGGACCGTCGGAAGAATAGCTGGTGGCATTTTCCGTAGTGGACAAGGCGACGAGTCCTTTTTGGCTCAGTGAAGCTGCAGGA
>CAXBHV010001597.1:0-2028 GCA_963974855.1 uncultured Rhodopirellula sp.
TTAGAAACTTTTAAACGACCCGGAAAATGCAATGTGAGCTGCGGACCGCGTGTTACCCCCGTTTGATAGTGTAGGATTGCGAATTCCCACCTTTGATGGCTGACATTGGCGGACGAGCATGAAAGTCGTCTTGAATCTGCGAAGCCACGTCGTGGTCGATTGCACCGGGGTGTGCGTGCAATAGGTATCGCCATGATGTCGATTTGTCTTTGTACAGCGTCACCGCTCCATCAAAACAAGCCGAGGCACCCATCCAGCCATCGGCACGGACGTGCCACTTGCTCGGAAATCTGGAGTTGCTGGAATGGTCAAAGTAGGTGATACCCTCGACGACGCCTTTGTCAATCGAACCGCTGTAATCGATCCAAGGTGACGGCAGTCCAAACAGATTTTTCTCATCTTGTTTACCGTCAGCTCCGGTAATCACTCCGTCGCCGAACCTCGCTGAAATTGATTTCGCGACTCGAACCGCCAACAAGCCAAAGTTGGTTTTCCCTAATTCTAAAGTGTCCGCCACCGATCGCAGGGATGTTTGCAGTTCAACAAACAAGCCCTCATTCGGCGCCGGTGCAACCGCGACGTAAAGGTCCTGTTTGATCAGGGGTTTCGAATCGGGCCCGCTGAGCCATTCGAGCCGAACGGCCATCCTCGCTTCGTCATCGCCATCGTCGTAGGCGACCCACTGTGTTTGACGAATTTTGGTGCCGGCGGTGTCAGACCAAAAACTCTTTCCGTCCACCATGTGGTGCGCAAACCACACGGATCGATGATGATCATGATCCGGGGCGCCGGGATGCCCCATCCGTGTTAACGGAATCCCGGAGGGGCCAGTCAACGGAAAGAAAAACGGACGTGGCGCATCCTCGGACGCATGCCAGCGAAGGCGTTCGCGACCATCGATCACAAACGCGACTTGGTTGCTAGGAAGCGGAATGATTTGACAGCGGGGCGAAGACGAAAACTCGAGTGGATGCATGAACAAAGCTTATTGGGTCAATGTTGAAACGAATCGGATGTTTAGCGGGCTGACAAAATAGAATCTCAGGGTAGTGAACGAGGCAACGAGTCCCCATGAGCTGACCCGTGGCAGGACTCGTTGCCTCGTCCAACATGGCCTTTAACTTTTATCCCTGACAAATGACTAGGCGAATAGCTCGTGAACCACTTTAGCTTCTTCAGGGCCTGTCAGCCGATGAAGTCGACCGCCATGCTCAAACGTCAGTCGTTGATGGTCGATTCCTAACAGGTGCAAGATCGTAGCATGCAAGTCGCGGAAGTGAACTTTGCCTTCGACCGCACGTGATCCTATTTCGTTGGTCTTGCCATGCACGTAGCCTTGTTTCGTTCCGCCTCCGGCTAACCAGAACGTGAACCCGCTTGAGTTGTGGCCCGAAACGTCCTTGCCATCACCGGGGACTAAGCCAGGCCGACCAAATTCGCCGCCCCAGACGACGAGCGTGTCTTCTAACAATCCTCGTGCTGCCAAGTCTTCGAGTAATGCCGCAATGGGGGCATCAACCGTTTCGCAGTTCGCTTTCAAGTCCCGTCGATGATCGTTGTGTTGATCCCAACTGCCATGATTGACTTCGATAAACCTCACTCCTGCCTCGGCAAACCGTCGAGCAAGCAGGCATTGACGCCCGAAATCGGTAGGGCGACAGGTGCCGACGGACAACTTTTCTCCAACGCGATATCGCTTTAACGTTTCTGCGGTCTCGTTGCTCAGATCCAACAGCTCGGGAGCGGTTGACTGCATCCGAAAAGCAAGTTCCATCGACTCAATCACACCATCAAGCACGGGATCGCCTGGTCGCGCATGGCGATGTTCCTGGTTCATCGCCTGCACAAAATCCAACTGAGTTCGTTTGATGTTCTCTGGCAGATGATTTCCGGAAATATCACGGATCACTGCTTGAGACATATCTTCGCCATTGGTGCCAATTGGCGTGCCCGCAAACTGAGTCGGCAAGAAAACGCTGCTGTAGACCGATGGCTTAGCCGCATTGAGACTAACAAAGCCCGGCAAAT
>CAXBHV010001598.1:0-2027 GCA_963974855.1 uncultured Rhodopirellula sp.
TAGGGCGTTTGCGTAATGCTTGATGGCTGGTTCCAATTCCGTTCAGTCTGCCGATGCTGACATAGCCATGGTCAACGAACCCTACAAGATGTTGGGGAATGTCTTGCGCCGGTAGCCGAATGTATTCGCCGATAGTTGAACCGCCGTTTTTCTGACGCAAGGCGTCAACGTAGGAAGCTGGGAGTCGGACGTGCAACGAAGATTCCACCTCAGCAACCATCTGGTCGGTGAGTGGTGCGTTCGGGCATTCGGCTTCGAGATCCCACATGTCTTTGCAAAATAACGACTGAAATCACGGGGTTGCGGCCAAGAACCTGACCATCAGGAAACACGCGACCCGCAACTCCCGTGCAGTAGTACGCCCAGCATGGGCGTGATCTTGTGGGGTGCCCAAATTCTCAAGAACTGGCCCCTGTACTTAGTTCCGGTCTCATTCAAGGAGTCATTATACCAAATGAAATTCTAACGAAAGAACAGTACGAGGCCCTTTGCCTGAAAACGCGGCAACTGCGGCCGACGTGACGATCCGTGGGAAGGCAGCCTGCGAATGTGACCGTAAATCTGGCTAATCGCCGAGAACAGCTGCGATCGGGCAATAACCGAATCGGGCGAGCTTCAAAGCTAAAACCGTCGTCAGACACATTCACGCCAAGACCCGCGTTTGCTACGAACAGAAACCCGATAGGAGGCCGACGTCTACAGGGCCGTCGCGGAGCGATTCATTAGATGCCAGCAGGCTGCTGACTGCGAAACCGAACCGGAAGCCCGGTGGATGCCTTGGAGAAATATGGAGCGTAGGTAGATCGGGAGCTTGGGCGGGGGCAGATCACGATCCCTTATCTGGGGAGAACTCCAGGCGTACCCGTGAGTAGGGCTTGCCCGAAAGGCGGGGCGGAATGCGGTAACGCATGACGTGCCTGGAGAATGCAGCAGAAGTTGTAGTACCGATCCGCCAATTCCAATGGCCGCGGGAAGAACCGAACGTCAACAGTCAAGGAACGAACCACCGATGACCTCAGAGAATCCGAACGCAGAGCAACTCGTCTTCGACTTTGTCGAACCGGATGACGCTGCGTCAAACATCCCGACGGATGATTCGGATCTGGCGGTCATCGAGAAGTCAGCCTTGGGCGATGATGCTCACAATCTGATGGAAGCGATTGTCGACGAAGTCAACATGGAAATGGCTTGGGCAAGAGTGAAGGCCAACCGTGGAGCCCCTGGGCCCGACGGACTTACGGTCGACGACTTTCCCGAGTGGTTTGCACCGCGTTGGCAAAACATTCGTCGACAACTACTCGATGGCAGGTACAGAAGATCATTCGCAGCGGTCGACGCCGATGCGTCGATATGGATCTGTCGAAATTCTTTGACCGAGTCCAGCATGACGTGTTAATGGCACGCGTGAGCCGCAAGGTTCACGACAAGCGACTGCTAAAGCTGATTGGACGCTACCTGCGCTTTCGGAGTGATGATCGATGGGTTATGTCAACCTAGCGAAGAAGGAACGATGCAAGGAGGTCCGCTCTCACCACTCCTTTCCAACATCTATTTGGATGATTTGGACAAGGAACTGGAGCGGCGTGGATTGCCTTTCGTGCGGTATGCGGACGACTTCGTGATCTTCACCAAGTCGGATGTTGCTGCGCATCGTGTTTACGCGAGCGTTGAGCGATTTCTGACGCTGACGTTGAAACTGCAAGTCAATCACGACAAGAGCAGCGTCTGTAAGACGCAAGTGCTTGAGTACGTGGGCTACGAATTCCGTGGCTTTGGCGGACAGTTTCGCGTGAGTCGAAAGAAGCTCGACGCATTCAAACGGCGCGTCTCGGAGATCTTTCGTAGAAACCGAGGTGTGTCGATGAAGAAGCGTTTCGCGGAGTTCCGTTCTTATGCGATTGGTTGGCTTGGGTATTTCCAGTTGGATCAAGTCAAGACAACTTTCAGTACGCTCGACAAGTGGCTTCGGCGACGGGTTCGGGCATGCTACTGGAAGCAGTGGAAGAAGTCGAAAACTCGGCTTCGCA
>CAXBHV010001599.1:0-2026 GCA_963974855.1 uncultured Rhodopirellula sp.
GATCAAACGACAATCGTTCCGCAGGATGCCTTCGAGTGGCGTCGTTCGTGGAAACGATTTTAGATCCATCGAGGCGAATGGTTCACGCGAGCGCAGCCATGCCACATCCGCGTCGTTCATCGACGCATCCATTGGCTTGTCCCACCGCTGGGGGCGTCGCACGGTGATCGCTTCGGAGTGGTTCATGGACGCTCTGATACCCCGTCCCGCATTTCAAAGTCAATAGAAATGCTGTGAAACAAAGTTTCACGCCGTGAACGATTTCGTAGCGGAACTCGTCAAGAGTTTCGAGGTATTTTGCTGCGGGACGAAAGTCTTGTTGACTTCCGCTACGCCAAAGAAGCACAAAGGCTGTAAAAAAAATCGTTCACGGCGTTGGGCAGGAGCCTAGGAACGAGGATTTTTTGGCGGCCCCATAATGGTTGCGTTACCGTAAAACCACTAAAAGACCAGACTTTTGCCGGCCCGGGCGTATGTCGTGATCGCTATGGAATATGCCGACCGTGGGTCATTGCGTTTGGCGTTTTTCCATCACACTGCGGACTTGCTTGAGCACCCAGGCCAACACTTCCTCGGGAGTCATATTGTCGGTGTTCAGCACGATTGCGTCCTCGGCAGCTCGCAATCGCCCCACCGGTCGCGATTCGTCCTCGAGATCTCGTTTATTCTGAGCCGTCAAAATTTGCTCAAAGGTCAGATGTCGCCCTTCGCTTTTCAATTGTTCCAGGCGACGTTCGGCTCGCACTTCGGGTGATGCTGTCAAAAAGAACTTGCACTCGGCTTCGGGAAAAACCTCGGCGCCCTGGTCTCGACCTTCGGTAACGATGTCGCGTCCATCGGCGATGCGACGCTGTTGTGCCGATAATTGGTGTCGAATCTCGGGCTCGTCCGCCAAAAATCGGATGGCATCAGTGACGGTTGGTGAGCGAATCGCCCCCGAAACATCCTCTCCATTGAGAAGAATAATGTCGCCATCCCATTCCAATTCTACTTCACTCGCAACTTTCACAAGCGCCTGTGTATCTTCGAAATCGATCTGGGCACGGATCGTCGCCAGCGTCACCGCGCGATAGAGCGCTCCGGTATCGAGAAAATCGAACTTCAATTCCTTGGCGGCTTGACGCGCGATACTACTTTTTCCAGCACCTGCTGGGCCATCAATGGCTACGATCACGATGCGTTCTCTTTGGTTTCGGTCGAATGTAGGTGGGAAGGCTTGCCAGTGGTAGGATTCGTCAACCGAGCCTGCACTTGCAGGTTAAGCTCGTGTAACGCTCGCTGGATCGTTTCTGGATCCGAACCCGCGTCGTCCGATGGCCTTGCCTTGTTTGGCCCGAAACGTAGTCGATAGAACGCATCCGTCAAGACACGAAGGGGCGAACGTGCTGTCGAAGTCGATGTCGACGCGGGCGGGCGAGGGCCTTGGTTCAACTCGGCATCGGCAAACGCGGCGAATTCGGCAGGCGTCTGTGCGTTGTCGCGACGGATACCGCAACGCATCAAACTATCGAGCGTCTCGGCGTAAAATGCGAGCGTGGGGCGAGTGCGAGATTGTTGAGGCGGCGTTTTCGTCCGATCACGTAGTTCCGTCAACACGCGAACCGAACCGAATACCCCGAGCGTCACGATCACTCCAAACAAAGCGGCAATCCAAGAAAAATCTCGGTGCGCCGACAACGCTCCGCCGCCAAGCTTGCCCGCTTGGACTTGGTCCATGATATTTTTCAGCCAGGTCGTCAACATGTATCTTGACTGAGCGATCGGCGTCATCGTTGATTGTCCGTTACCTGTCGCGGCGCTCGCGCTTGGGTTGACGTCAACCACATATCCTTTCCAAAGCGTTTCAGCCAAGTCGATCACGCTGTTGACGCCCTGCGTATCACCCTGCGAGTTCGTTCCGCCGGGCGTGGGATCTAATCGCATCCAATACTGATTGGCCTTGGGTTGCCCATACACGACATGATCAAGATCCTTGACGTCAATCAACGCTTCAACCCAAGCATGGGCGTGCGATTGCCGAGCGACA
>CAXBHV010001600.1:0-2024 GCA_963974855.1 uncultured Rhodopirellula sp.
TTCTCAAGCCAACCGCGTCACACACCCCCGCCGCGATAGCGGCTTACTTGAACCAGGCGATGCAGTTGCTAATCCGCTATGCCGTGTCATTCAGTGATAACGCGAGCGGTAAAATGGTTTCTGCTCCTACACAACTGCTCGAACAGCCGATGGCAAAATTGATCAACGAACTGAAACGGACACTCGACTACGCTGCGAATCAATTTCCGACATCGAAGCCTAGCGGGTTAGTTTTACTGGGTGGTGGAGCCGTCATTCGTCATCTGCCAGAGTATCTCAGCAAGCGACTCGGGGTACCGACACAGACTTGGCATCTGCCTGCAACAAAGCCGCACGAAGCGACGGATGATGCGCAATTTGGGGTTGCCGCTGCCCTCTCGGTCCTGCGTTGGGAGCAACGGTCATGTTCATAAATCTGCTGCCACAGAAACTTGTTATCAAGATGCTGGTGCGCCGACGACTGCGTCAATGGGCATTGGTGTGGGCATCGCTGCTGATTGCCGGACTCGTGGTCATGGCAAGCAATTATCGAGATGTCCAGCAACGCCAGTTGCAGCTTGATGTGCTGACAACTCAAGTCCAGCCTTTGGAACAATTGCAAGTGCATACTGCTGGCATGAATTCGCGGCTGAATGTGTTACAGAAAGAAGTTGAGGTACTCGAGGCAATTTGCGTCCCCGACCGTTCCCTCGCGTTGTTGGCCATTCTGGGCGACGCAGCAAAATCGTCTGAAGGCAAGGTCCAGATCGAAAGGATGAACCTTTCATCCAACGGAAATCGGCAAGTCGCACAGAAAAAAGGAGCCGCGTCGATTCCCGCAAGCTTGTCGAGTGTTTCGCTGCAAGGCATCGCCGACGGAGATAGGGGCTTGGCAAGTTTTATCGAACGCTTGCGTCGTTCCAATGTATTTCACCAAGTCGAGTTGAAATCATCGCTGCTGTACCAAGTCGAAGAGACGCATGGTCGCCAGTTCCAAATTGAGTGCAAGTTTGCGGAGTGAAAGAAAACATGAGTGAAGTCTTCCAAACAAAACGTTCGTACGATCTGTTGCTGCACAGCGTGGGCGCCGGCGTCATCGCAATCATTCTGGTCCTGTTGCTCGTCCGACAGAATGCTCACTCAGATCTATCGCAGATCAATACTGCACAATCCGATTCGCTGGCGTTGTTGCAAAAAAATGACGACATACATGCGGCGAATCATGACGTGATACAACGAGTGCAGATGACGGAGACACTGGTCTCGCAGTTGAAGGCCAAGATACCGAAGTCTGCAGGAGAGATCGATTTTCTGAGCGAATTGTCGGAACTTGCAAAGTCGTCCGATTTTCAAATTCGTGACTTCCGACCCGGGGCCGCGACTGCCAAGGGGTTACATCACGAGATGGATGTTCGCTTCGTCGGAGAAGGCACCTATAACGCATTCTGTCAATTTCTTGACGGTCTTCGCCAGCTACCTCGAAGTTATCGGATCGCCCAGTTGAGTGTGACAGCCCCCAGGAATAGCGAGCAAGAGTTTTCTGCGGATTGTCAATTACGATTGTTGTTCGATCTGAATCCAGACCTGACATCTCCGGAGAAGCTGTAATGAGTCAACCTGAGTTTCTATCGACATCAAGTCTCACTCCGAAGAAGCTTGTGCTGATCGTGGTGCTAGTCGGCATCCTCGGCTTCGTTCTCTTTTTCCCCGAGGAAGAGAGTTCTGAATTTGACATGCCCGCGTCTCGAAGTTCAACACAAGCGATTACTCGCATATCGCTGCAAAAAGCGTCCGATAACCTTCATGCTCCAGTTGACTGGCCCGATGTAAACCTAGAACGCGTGTTAGCAACCAATCCGTTTGAAGCCATTTTTGTTAAGAAGCAAGAGAAAAAAGTAACGGAAGAGCCGGTGACGAAAGCGATCGTCGTCCAGCCAGTTGTTGTCGAGCAGGTCATGCCCGCAGAAGTGAAGATGGTGATCGAACATCGCCGCCATGACGAAGTCGAAATCATTTACGAAAATGTCTCAGGACGCGTCGCAGTG
>CAXBHV010001601.1:0-2024 GCA_963974855.1 uncultured Rhodopirellula sp.
TCGTCCCATCCGCAAACCGATGCAAACGACCCACATCCCGATGTGATCGTGGCATCACTTGTCGAAGAGGATACGGTGGAATCACCCGTGGTGGCGACGCTGGTCGATGATGGTAGTGAGCTTGCAATCCCAGTCCCGCGATCTGCCGCACCGGTCGATGACCTTGCCCCAACGCAACCGGAACCGGTTTCTGCGGATTCGATCGACCCACCCCCAAGCCGCATACGCCGCGTCTTCTCGTTTTTGGTCTGGTCAATCACGAGCAGCTTTTCGCTGATCTCATTGATCGTGTTGTTGGCGGTTTTGACAGCGATCCCGCTGGTTCAGTTGATCGCGTTTGGCTACTTGCTTGATGTAGCGGGACGCTTGACCAATGGGGCCAAGTTTTCCGACTCACTACCGAATCTTCGTCGTGCGGGCAAAGTTGGGCTCGCGGCGTCGGCGATTTTCTTGGCATCGTTGCCAACACAGTTACTGATTCATTGGGAATCGGTTGCCCAGCTGATTGATCCCGGTTCGGCACAAGCCGCATCGATGCGCGTCATGGCGATCGTTCTCTGCTTCGTTGCCATTGGCTATTTGCTTTGGGCTTGGGTTCGCGGCGGATCGCTAAAATATTATCTGTGGCCCGAGCCGAAAAGATTTATCCGAGAAGCATGGCGTCCCCGAACGTACGACCGAGCAGTGAACCGGTTGTGGGATTTCACGGTGGCGTTCGAATTACCGCGGCTTTTTTGGTTGGGACTTCGTGGCTTTGTCGGCACTTTGATCTGGCTCGCTCCTGCGATGCTGTTGATCGCCGCCAACCGCAACGGAAAGCCAGGGGCTGCAGGCGTGATCGGTGGATTCTGCATATTGCTACTAGGCATCTCGTTGCTCTATCTGCCGATGTTGCAGGCTCATTTTGCCTCGGTCAATCGATTGCGTGGCCTATTCGCCGTTCGCACGATTCGTCGTGATTTTCGCCGTGCTCCATGGGCTTGGCTGCTGGCGATGGTGATCGGATTGGTACTGATGCCGATCCCGCTGTACCTGTTGAAGATTGAAGCCACCCCACGTGAAGTCGTCTGGCTACCGTGCTTGGTGTTTGTTGCCTTTATCTTGCCCGCTCGTATCGCCGAGGGACTGGCACTGCGGCGAGCACGGAGCAAGCCTGAGCCCAGCGGCGTTTGGGCCGCCGTGTCACGATGGAGCGTTCGGTTTTTGATGCTACCGGTGGTAGGAACCTATTTGGTGTTTTTGCAGCTATCTCAATACACCAGCTGGGATGGATTGCTAACGTGGATCCAGCAACATGCAATTTTGCTGCCGGTCCCATTCATAGGGGGCGTTTAGCCTTAGAGAGCGTCCAGCTTAGGGAGATCACAACCCGAAGCGTGAGCGAGGGACTATGAACTCCTCGTTTCAGTTTACCGGTAATACCACGCGACCCGCATTCCAAACCGAATGCGTATCTCTGAGTTGCCGAGCGAAGTCTTGCTCGATTCTGCCTCACCGCATTGCGGTACGTCCGATACAATGAGAGTAACCTGACTGCGTCCTAACGCGTGTCCGGTTTTCGATACTCCCGTTTTTTGCGTTCACTGTTGTTCGCTGATTCTCATTGTTCGCTGGTTCTCATTCGGCCTCGTTTGCATGCCTTCACGCAATCTCAATATCATTCTGTTGACGTTCTGTTTCTCGCTATTGTGTTTTTTAACCCATCGACGCGCGAAGCCTGCGATGTTGGTCGGCGACGCATTGGATTTGATCAACAGCCATTACGTCGACCCGATTGACGAAGAGACGCTATTGATCGCGGCGATGAACGGAATGACTTCGATTTTGGATCAGAATTGTGAATACATTCCGCTGGATGCCTACGCGTCGTTCCAAGACAGCATGAGTCAAGAGTTCGCAGGAATTGGGATTTATGTCGAGCAACCTGATCTGACCAAGCCCGTTCGCGTTGTCACACCGTTGGTGGGTTCACCGGCACTCCGAGCGGGCATGATGCCAGGGGACGAGATCGTCAGAATTGACGG
>CAXBHV010001602.1:0-2022 GCA_963974855.1 uncultured Rhodopirellula sp.
TGCCACACTACCCGGCGACGGTGACTATCGCTTGGACGTCAGCGACTTGCTCAAACGTGGTGGCGAGGAATTCAGTTATTGGATTGAAATCATTCCGGCGGGATCGTTCACTGTTGCCCTCAAAGCGGATGCGGCGACTCGCCAGGAATTCAGTATCCAGTCTCAAAGCGGTGCCTGTGCAATCGACCTGCAAATTTCGCGGTTTGGTTACGATGGTGAAATCGATTTGGCCTTGTCCCAGCCGGAACAAGGCTTGCAAATTTTGAATCCACGGATACCTGCCAAGGCGGAAACAGCGAGGGTTTATCTAACGGCGGACACCGAATGGAATCCCGCCCGCTTCGATGTGTTTCAGCTTGTGGCAACGTCGGTCAGTGACCCGGTGCAACGTTGTCGCGTGGACAGCCACTCGCTTCGCCGCACCAAAGAACCGTTCGTGCTCTCTCCCACGTCGCAAGATCGCGGCGAGCTTGCGTTGGCGGCGGCAACGAAAACGGAATCGCCGTTTGCCATCGAACCAGCAGCCCCCATTCAGTTCGCTCGTCCCGTTCGTTCGCACACAGCCTCTTTGACACTCAAGCGGATTCAAGCCGAGTTCAAAGCGGGTGTCGAAGTGCTATCCACGTCGCTGCCCGGCGGATGGACCGTCACGACGAAGCCGGAAAAGGATACCTACACGTTATCATTCGCTCGCAGTGAGCAAGTGGTCGACGAACCCGAGCATTTGCCGCTGTTGGTGTTTGGCGAGTTCAATGGACATGGACGTATCGAAGCCTACGAGATGCCGGTCCAATGGATCGATCCCGTCACCGTCAGCCTAAACTTTCCCGAGCCAATCTTGCGAGGTGGTTTGGCCCGCGGCAGCGTGCAATTGGTACGTCAGGGGAATGATCCACAACCGGTCACGATCACGCTGGAAAACCTTCCAGCGGGTATCACCGCCGCACCGTCAATCGTGATTCCCGGCGATCAAACACAGGCAGAATTTGAGTTCCAGATCGCCGCCGACGCAGTTCTCGATACGGCGATGGAAATAACGCTCAGTGCAACCAGCAAGTTTACCGGCCAGGACTTCACGGTCCGCTCGACGCACACGCTGCCGACAATCATTGATAGCCCCCATAGTCTGGTGGTCTATCCCAAGGAAATTAAATTGGACGATGCTCGCGGTCGGCAACAGATTGCGGTCACTGGGATGAACGAACAGCAATCGCCGCGTGACTGGACGCGTCATTCGCTAATCACGTCGTCCAATCCCCAGGTCGCCGAAGTGCGAGGCGGAACTGTCTATCCGATCGCAGATGGCGAAGCTGAGGTCACGGTCCAAGTCGGCAGTCAACGCCAAGTGATTCCGGTGCATGTCACCAACATGCAGTCGCCTCGCAAAATCGAGTTTGAATCAGAAGTCCTGGTCGCGTTGTCCAAGCAAGGTTGCAATGCAGGTGCCTGTCACGGATCGCCAAGTGGAAAGGGCGGCTTCCGTCTGTCTTTGCGTGCGTTCGACAAACAGCTCGATGAACTGACATTGATCCGCGAGGACTTTGGGCGACGCATCAACCCGTTGGAAGCCGAGAAAAGTTTGTTGTTGCTCAAGCCGCTGATGAGTGTGGCTCACGGTGGTGGCAAACAGTTGCATAAGAACGATGCTGCCTACAGTCTATTGCGAGATTGGATCGCGGGTGGCGCGGCCGCGGATCCTGCGGACGTTTCGCGAGTCACGCAGCTCGAAGTTTATCCGAACCAGAAGCAGATCCTGACGCTCGCCGACGGCGGACAACAACTCGCGGTGACCGCGTTGTTTGCCGATGGCCGTCGCCGAGATGTCACACATCTTGTCGCTTACGAAACATCCGATACATCGGTTGCTAGTGTCGACGTCAATGGCTTGGTGACGCCGTATGGTCGCGGCGAAGTTGTGATCTTGGTGCGGTTTCTCGAACACATTGAATCCGTGCCGCTGATGTTTGTCGAGAAAACAGACGGATTCGAGTGGAAGTCGCCGCCACCGAACAGTTATGTCGA
>CAXBHV010001603.1:0-2021 GCA_963974855.1 uncultured Rhodopirellula sp.
GCCGCTCACGCGCGAGCGGCTCACTAAATCAGCAGCCCGCTAGCGCCAAAACGGCTAACTAATCAGCAGTCTGCGAAGTTGGTGGAGAGGTGGCTGAAAAATTGCACAACCAATAATTTCGACAACAGCAAAGTTTTAGAATTCCGGCTCCCGCCTGCGGATCGAGAAAAGGAGAGGTTTGAGCCCCGGGAGCAAGCGGTTGTAAATCAAGGGTTTTGCAACGAGCGTATTTCGGTGGCGTTCACCAAACAGCGTCGCAATATCACAGAAAAACCCCGAGCTTATTAAAGCCCGGGGTTTTTCGTAGAGTATTCAAGCGTCGAAGTGAATCCGTCGCAGGATTAGAATTCCGAGTTGATGGTTTCTTTCGATGCACGCGTTCCCAGCGATCCCCACAAACCGTAGGGACTCTTAGCTCCCGCGACGTTGCTATTAGCAACAGTACCGCCCGTGTAGACCACTGGATTTCGTTGATTTCCGGCTTCGATGGAATCGGTGATGAATTTCACCGCTCCATCGCCCATCAGCACATGGATACCACCTTGGTGACGACTTGAACCGGTCGTAATCGCAGGGCCGTTCGAGTCGTGTGGCATGCAGATCGGACCGTTGGGTGGCAAGATCGTATACGACATCGACTGCATGTTTTGGGAATCAGCCCAGCGGTAACCTCGCCCTTTCGTGATCGCGTCAAATTCGTTGGCGGCTCCCGAAACCCAAAACTGAGGACGCTGTGGATCGATCATGCCCGATTCGAGACACGTGCTCGGATTATCTCGAATATCGGTCTGTCCTGGAGTTTGGCCGTTTGGATGCTTTCTCCCAAGAGTGCGAATATCGTTGTCACCTAGGTCGGTGGTCATCTCCATCATCGCAATCGTATTGGACAAGCCATCGAGCACATCGCGAAACTTCATCGACTTGTGACGAACAAACATGCCGCGGTTGGCAGCGCGTGATTCTTGCGCCCATCCGCTATCGGTCGCACCGAAGTCGGGGTCAAAGTCGCCGTGCTGAGCACGCCAATGAGAATCACCCATGCAGGATGCATAGTTCGATCGGCCTAGCGATGGCAGACCGCTCCCAGGATCGCTGGGGCAGCGAAGTGTGGGTAGTTCGGTTGCCCACGGAATATACTGGATGTCTTGCGGCGTAGGCCCCATGGCAGGCCATGGATTTGTTGTCGTTCCAATCGCAGCGCCATTGTTACCATCAGTCCGCTCAGAACTTGGATTGGTAATTTTCTCCCACAACGCTTGCTGCTCAACGAACGGGGTCATCCCGACCAACGCACTTAGGCGCCAGTGATTGTTCGTGCTGTAGTTGCTCCACCAATCTTGTTTGTCGTTGGCACCGTCATCGGTACCCACCCCATGAATGGGCATCTGGTTGTAGGCGCTGTGATAGTTGTGCAGCCCCAATCCCAATTGCTTGACGTTGTTGCTGCAACTCATGCGACGCGCGGCTTCGCGAGCCGCTTGGACGGCAGGCAAAAGTAGTCCAACCAGTACGCCGATGATAGCAATCACCACTAGTAGTTCGACCAAGGTAAAACCCTTGGAAGGTCGAGGAAGCTTCATTAATAATTTCCTTCAAAACAGTTGAAAATGGTTTTTGGGGGCGTGATTACGCAGTGACACCCGCCGCCTGGTTGCGACGATACGTCCGTCAGCGAACCCAAACAGTAACTAATTGTAACACAACGGCAAATGGATGCACCATCTCCTTTCCGGAAAGGCGTTCACTTACCCTCTATAGAGTAGTGTTTAGTGTGCTGCAAGCAGGATGAATGCGATTGCACTCCCATGCTTGAGGGTGTTGCCGTGACTCGACGAGGGGCTCGAAAGCATTTTTACTCTTGATGTCGCTGCCGTCGCCAGGGCGGAGGGCTAACGCTGGACTGCTAATGCTTGGGCTTGTCATCAGATATTAGGAGTGAGTTTTACTTCTGGCCAATACGGTGTTGCCTCTCCACCGACGAAGTTGGGGGAGAGGTCGAGCACGCCCTTTAGGCGTTGCTC
>CAXBHV010001604.1:0-2020 GCA_963974855.1 uncultured Rhodopirellula sp.
ATTTCCGCGTCCGTAAAAGTGCTGCCGAAACCGTCACAATGATGGAGTCGCAATCGGCGATCGATGCCAACAACGTAGCCGGCAGCTACACGATTTTGAAAGTGTTCATTTGGTCGCTGCCGATCTTGGGGTTCATCGGGACGGTGATGGGGGTTAGCTCGGCGGTTGCGAGTTTGGCGTCCAGCCTCAGTGGCGGCGGAAGCATGGACGCGATGAAGGCAGCATTGCAGGACGTGTTCGGTGGGCTTGGCACCGCGTTTGATACAACGTTGTTGGCGTTGATCATGAGCATGCTAGTGAAAATCCCCGCTTCGGCGCTGCAGAAAAGCGAAGAGGATTTGATCACCAACGTCGACGAATACTGCAACGAAAACTTGCTGCGTCGGCTGAACGACGGACGCGAGGGAGGTGCCGAGCGTGGTGCAGTCGGCGGCGGCGGCGAGTCCGATGTGTTTCGACAAGCGGTTGAACAGGCTCTTGGTACGCATCATGCCGAAATGGAACAGTGGCTCTCAAAACTCGATACCATCGGCACCCATTTGACCGACCAGGTTTCGGCGGGTTGGGACAAGGTCAACAAGCGAATCGAAGAACAGCAACAAAAACACGTCAACGTGCTGCACGAACAACAGCTCGACCAGCAAGCTCGATTGCAGGCTCAGTTGGATCAGATGGCGAATGCGGCGGACAAGATCCAGCAGACGCTCAGCTCGCTGGCGGAACAAACCACCACACTGCAAACTCAGGTCAACGAAACGTTCTCGCAAACCAACACCTCGCTCTCGGATCATTTGTCCGGGGTGCAATCGGGGCTGGCCAGTTTAAGTGGAGTGCTCGACAAACTTGGCGACCAACAAGTGGTGGTCCAGCAAGTCGCGGTGCAGCCCGAACCGAGCCGCAACGGATGGTTCGGTAAAAAGTCACGGACACGTGGACGAGGTTAATTATGGCACGCAGACCGAGAACGTCCGAAGACGACATTTCGCTGTTTCCATTCCTGAGCATCATCGCCAGCGTGATCGGGGTATTGACGATGATGATCGCTACCCTTGCGCTCGCGCAAACCGACACGCCGGACATTGCTCAAATTGAGCAGTTCGAAAAGTCCACTAAAGAGCTCGACGAAACCACCGAAGAGGTCGCCGAACTGCGGCGAGAGATTGAGGTTTCTAATTCGACCGGTTTGCAACTGCGAGAAGAAAAGAAACTGCTCAACATCACGCTCCAACAACTTGAGGAACTGCTGAAAGAGCAAGAAGAAATCGAGAAACAGCTCGCCGAACAGGAAAAAGTCAAGATCGTCATCCCGACGCTTAGCGAGAAGGAACGCGAGACCGCCGGCGAAATGAAAGCGGAACTCGAGTCGCTACAGGAGGAACTGGCTCAACTCGAACGTGAAGCGGCCGAGCGTGCTGACGCTGCCGAATCCAACGTTACCGTTTTGCCACAAGGCAGCGGATTGAATTTCGTGCCGCATTTTGTGGAATGCAGCGAAGGGGCGATCGTGATGCATCATTTGCAGCCGCCCAAACGTATTCGTGCCAGCGAAATGGCCAAGGACGCGGACTTTATCGCACTGCTGGAAACAACGCTTAATGGGAAAGACGACACGATTGTGTTTCTCGTTCGTAGCGATGGATTATCTGTCTTTCGTGCTGCGAAGAAGATTTGTGACAGCCGCGGAATCCGCAACGGTAAGATCCCGGTGGTCGGCAAAGGACGCATCGATTTGAGTGCGTTTGCGATATCTAAGAAAACGGCGGGTGAAAAATGAAACGCAAACCCAGTAATGATGACGAAGACGGCGGCTTGGATTCGCTGCTTGATACGATGACCAATGTCGTCGGTATTTTGGTGCTTGTCTTGATCGTCACGCAGATGAGTGTCGCGGAGGTGGTAACGCGAGTCACCGAAGAATCCAAAGTCGACGAAGCGCAGGTCGAAGAACTGCAAAAAAAACTACTCGAGAAAAAGCAGGAAGCCTTTGAACTGAATCGAATGCTGGTGGATCCGTTGGATA
>CAXBHV010001605.1:0-2020 GCA_963974855.1 uncultured Rhodopirellula sp.
CGTGGATGTATCGGGAGGAAGCGTCGCCTTGTCCACATCGGCAACCGATTGGATCGCAGGCCAATATGCCGAGTCATTCGGAGGATTCATCGTCATCCGGTTGGCAACCAACGATTCGATTTCCAGCGTCCCGGTAGCCGCCATTTGCAAGGCTTCTTGGCATGCGGAACAGCTACCGATGTGCTCGGTCAATTGCTGCAACTCCGATGGCGGCAGCGATCCGCGTATCAAGGATTGAACCTGGTCTCGGGTCAGGCAAGTTGTTGCGACTGGCATTCTATTGGTCCTCTTCCTGCAATCGTTCGATAACCGTCTTCAATCTGGCGATCACACGGCTCTTGGCTACGTAGACGGCCCCGGTGGTCATCCCCAATTGTTTGGCCGCTTCCCCCGCACTCATTGCATCGACGGCCGTCAACTGAAATGCATTCCACGTCTGCGGCTCGACCTCGGGCTGGACTTCTCTCATCGCTTGGCCTGCCAATTGGCGTTGGTGTTCGCGTTCCCAAGCATCCTGCAGCTCATTGGTAGCCTCAGGTGCTTGCGAGAGCATCTCGTATTGAGCGGAATCGTTTGCCGTGGGACCAAGACGTTTTCGTTTTTCAAAATAGGTGTAAAGTCGATTCCGCGTGATCGTGAACAACCATGCTCGAAATCCGCCCTTTTCTTTGGAGTAATCCAAACGCGAAATCGCGGATCCGACACGTCGGACGACATCTTGCACGATGTCCGCCGCGTCGGCGTCTTGCAAACCACGACTACGGGCAAAACGATAAAGCATCGGTCCATAGTCTCTAAGAAACTCGGACCATGCTTCGTTATCCTCTCCGTCGCGCAGTCGCAACAGCAGCGTTGCTCGGGTGATCGGTGAATCGGTCAAATTTGTATCCTGAGCGGCCTTGGTCGAATTTCCAGTCATCACGACCAGGTAATTATAGCTGTTGTCACGACCATGGCGACCGCGCCGGATCACACAGGAGAATACCGGGGGGCAGCTCGATTCTTACACGTCGTTGTTCATAAAAAGGGGAAAGTTCTTCGCGAATCGGTGTAAGGGCGACAAAAAGCGGCAGTATTTCACTCTACACAACATAAAAATGCTTCCTTGGAGTCAATTCATGTCTTTCAATATTCCCCTTTTCACGTCGCGAATCGCGGGCATCGCGTCGATTGCGGTTCTTTTGTCCGCGACCATCGCAGTGGCTCAAGTTCCGGTTCGTGTCGAGTCGGTTCAGCGGCAATATGTCCAGCAGCGACAGGCCGTTACCGGGTCGCTACGCCCCGTTGCCCGAGGAAACGTGGCGGCGATCGAAGCGGGCCAATTGCTCGAACTTGGACCGCGCGAAGGCGAACCGGTCCGCAAAGGCGACATCGTCGCTCGTGTGGATGCACGTCGATTAGAAGCACAGCACGCCGAGGCGGTGGCCGAGAAAGCTGTCGCCATTGCGGATCTGGCCAGTGCGAAAGCACGGCTGACACAAGCCCAGGCCGACCTCGCTCGTGGCCAGAAACTGATTCATCGAAACGCAATCGGGCAACAGGAGCTTGATTCCTTCCAAGCCGCTTACGAAGTCGCTCAAGCAACGATCGCGTCGACGACGAGCCGGATCGACCGGATCGCACAATCGATTCGACTGATCCAGGTCCGTTTGGAAGACACTGTGATCCGAGCTCCGTACGACGCCTCGGTGGTCCAACGACACATCGAACCTGGTGATTGGGTGCAAGCGGGCGATGCGTTGTTGACGATCGTGTCGACTGGACCGATTGAAGCGTGGTTAGAGGTTCCCGAGCGTTACGTCGGCGCGGTGGATCAATTTGGTGCATCGGTTAGCGTACGAGCAAGAGCCACCAATCAAGAGAGCAACGTGTTGTCAACGCGTCGCGTCGCGGACGTGAACCCTCGCGTACGCACCCTCAGCTTCGTCGTCACGCTGGATAATCCTGATGGTTTGCTCGCGGCGGGGATGTCCGTCGACGGATGGATCGCCACCACGGGGGAAATAGAGACCGAAACGAT
>CAXBHV010001606.1:0-2018 GCA_963974855.1 uncultured Rhodopirellula sp.
GTGGTCGCGTTCTTGCCGCTAATGTTCTTTGATGGAACATGGGGCGATTACGCTCGGCAAGTGCCACCGGTGGTCGCGCCTGTGCTGTTGTTCTCGCTGATCGAATCGAAGTTAATTCTGCCGGCACACTTGAAGCACCTGCGCCGGAAAACCGGTCGCGGTTGGTTTGCAAGATTTCAAGCCGCAATCGCGTCGGGGCTCGAGCGTTTCATCAAATCCATTTATCAGCCTTCACTGAATTTGGCGGTAAGGAATCGTTATGCCGTGATCACGGGATTTGTTGCGCTAGGTTTATTGATGGCGGGCTACTGCGTTGGCGGGCGAATGGGCTTTGTCGCCTTCCCAAGCGTGGATAACACGAAAATCAGTGCGATGTTGGATCTTCCCGACGACACGCCACTGGAAGTAACCGAACGCTACGTTGATCGCATTTCGGATTCGCTCGATCAGCTGAAAACGGAATTCGTTGATCCCGGTACGGGGAAATCGCTCGTCCAAAACGTCGTCCGCATGACGGGCGGTCGTAGACCCGGATCGAACTTTGACAAGTCACGCGGGTACATGGCCTTTGAAGTTCTGCCCCCCGAAGAGCGAACGGTGCCCGGACCGAAGAACAGTGAATTAGCAACGCGTTGGAGCGATCTGGTTGGCGAGATTCCCGAGGCACGACGGTTTGAAACGCGATCCGAAGCGGCGTTGGTTCGCGATAGCCAATACGACGACGAAGACCTCAATATCGAACTCCGCGGTCCATCGTCGCCCGAAAAGCGTGCGGTCGCTCGTCAGATCAAGGCGATGTTGGACGGCTACAGCGAATTGAAAGATCAATTCGCCAACGTCACCGAAGGGCAGGACGAACTGGAGATCAGTTTGAAGCCGCGGGCGGCCGAGTTGGGGCTGACTCAGGCGGTGTTGGCCAGCCAGGTTCGGCAGGCGTTCTTCGGCGAAGAGGCTCAGCGTTTGCAACGTGGCATCGATGATATTCGTGTGATGGTGCGATTGCCGTTAGAGGCACGTCGATCGTTGCACACGCTCGATCGCATGAAAATTCGCACGCCGCGAGGTGCAGAGGTGCCGCTAGAAACGGTCGCGACGATCAAATTGGCAAAGGCTCCTTCGTTCGTCGAACGCAACGATCGCGCGGAGATCATTCGGTTGGGGGCACAACCGGTCGATGAGGCTGTCGACGTGGTGGGGATCTCCAAAGAACTGGCGCCGAAAATCAATGCGTTGTGTATCGAGAACGGATTGTCGTACCAGTTTCTCGGTTATGTCGCCGAAGCAGAGAAAACCAAACAGCAAACCATTATTGGTTCGACGCTGCTGTTTTTTACGCTGTATGGACTGCTTGCGATCGCGCTGAAATCGCTTGTTCAGCCGATCTATGTTTTGCTGGCAGTTCCTTTTGCGATCATCGGAGCGTTGGTCGGCCACATTTGGCTGGATTTGACTCCGTCTTACCTCTCGATTTTCGGAATGCTGGCGTTGGCGGGGATTGCAGTCAACGACACGTTGGTAATGGTCGATTTCATCAACCGCCGAACCGCTTCGGGGATGCCGTTGTTGGAAGCGGCGCTGCAGGCGGGCGGAAAACGATTCCGTCCCATCTTCCTCACTTCGATCACGACGTTCGTGGGGTTGTTGCCATTGATGATGGACGAATCGATCCAGGCCCAGTTCTTGATTCCGATGGCCGTTTCGCTTGCCTTTGGTGTTTTGTTCGCCACCGCGATCACGTTGTACATGGTTCCCTGCGCGGTGATCGCGGGCGCGGATGTGGCGAAATGGGTAAAGGCGACGGCGCGTTGGTACTGGTCGCCGCTTGCCAGCCGAGCGGCTACTTCGGCCCCGTGTGCTGAAACTCACGAAACGGCATGATTCCGGCAATTAATGAACCTAAACTTGCTTCGATGATTGGTCTCTCGTTTGCCTCGATCCCGATGGGAACTTGAGTACCAACATGTTGGCGGGGAAGATTTCGGTGTTTGTGGGGAATCGGAACGGGGCGGTCAGCCGCC
>CAXBHV010001607.1:0-2017 GCA_963974855.1 uncultured Rhodopirellula sp.
GTGGAAACGTAAAATCTTTCTGACCAACAATCCCGGCCTGGAAAAGCAGTTTTCAGAACTAACGCTGCTTTCGGTGCAGCGTGGCATTCAGGATTGGCTCGACAAGCAAGGTGGGTACCCTGCTTTGGACTCGCATGAGGAGTATTGCTTCTATATCGAAGAATGCTTTCCGATTGGCCAGCATCGTCGGCAGTTTTTTGCCGACATGATTCGCAACGCGAAGCCTCATCACGGATACAAACTGCTAAGCCTCTTGGCTGAAGCAGGGATCGTTACATCTTGTTGGACGACGAACTTTGACGGCTTGGTCGCCAAGGCAGGAGGTGACTACGACATTACGCCCATCGAGGTTGGAATGGATTGCCAGCATCGTGCGTTTCGCCAGCCACGCAGAGGCGAATTGTTATGCGTCTCTTTGCATGGAGACTACCGATACGACGAGCTCAAGAACACGGATGGTGAGCTGCAAAAGCAGGAAGCAGAACTTTGTGATGCACTCATCAAAGAGTTACGCGACGCGACATTGATCGTCATTGGGTACAGCGGACGAGATGCTTCATTGATGAAGGCGCTCAACGACGCTTATTCACAGCCTGGAAGCGGGGCCTTGTATTGGTGCGGATACGGCGACCACATCGCAACACCGGTAAAGCATCTCTTGGGGGCAGCACGTACCGCGAATCGGACGGCGTATTTTGTCCCAACGCACGGATTTGACGACATCCTCTCACGACTCGCTTTGCACTGCCTTAAGGATAACCGGCAGGACAAAGCTAGAGTGCTGTTGGACGCGACCAATCAAGGTGGCGATACCTGCGATCCGTTTTATGTCGACGAACTTCCTTGCACGGCGCTGATCAAAAGCAACGCATTCGAGATCGAATGCCCCTCTGAGCTACTTGAGTTCAGTTTGAACGACTGGCCCGAAAAACCTTGGTCATGGCTGGATGACCTGTGCAAAGATCGAAACTTTGTCGCAGTACCGTTCAAAGGGAAGGTGCTCGCAATCGGATTGATTGATGACATCAAAGAAGCATTCGGCAATCGCATTGAGGACTCTATAAAACGTACACCTGTAACTGACGCTGACCTCACGATCGAAAACGGGACGGTCAATTCGCTGATGCTTCAAGCGCTGCTTCGTATTCTAAGTCAAACCATCGGGATCGAGGCAGACAATCGCAAATTACTTTGGCAGTCGAAGCCAGATCGAGTCAAGCCATTCGCCGGAACTCAGTGTCACATCCATAGAGCAGCGGTTGTGTCTCTGCGTTTCTTTGGTGGTCGCAATCAACTTGTTCTCAAGCCGACCGTTATTGTTTGGCGCGAATTACTGTTTCCACATAAAGGAACGAACGAATTTGAATTCCCAGCGAACTGTGGTTCTACGTTTCGATTCAGAGTTCGTTCTGCACCTTGTTTCGCCTCGATAGGTACGCGACAGAAGGAGCGGCCGATACAGATCAGTGACGGGATGCGTCCGCACATCAAACAGTTGGGCGTCAAAGTTCCTGAGCCACTCCTGCAATTCTCCAACAAGCAGTCGACGGCTTTTGTAACAGACCCTCATCCGCTACGCGGGTTGGCAAATAATCAGCCATTCGACTTTGGGCTGACGTCTCGCGGACTCATGCCAGCCGTCCGAATCGGCATCGTTTGCCCTACCAAGGAGTCTGCTCAGCTGGCAAGATATTTGCAGCAGGCTAATGTCCGTCAGCAACCGAACAAGTCAGAAGCGGACTACCTTATCGAATATCCCGGATTTCAAAGTGCGTTCGGGTTGCCGGTCGAATTGCCTCAGCACGGAGATGCCGGGTGGTCAATCTGTTCAGAGCCTGCGGATTCTGGGAATGAGTTGAAAACATGTCTGCAAGCGGCGCAGCACATAACGCGGTCAATTGATTCACTCGTTGCGGCAAACAAGCCCAATGTCGTCTTGGTTTTCATACCTGAGCGTTGGTCTCGTTTCCGAGTCTACCGGGACGAGCACGAAGGATTCGACCTGCACGACTTTGTA
>CAXBHV010001608.1:0-2017 GCA_963974855.1 uncultured Rhodopirellula sp.
AGAAATACCAAAGCAGCAAATCGTTGCCGCCGATCGAATGCGGATTCCACAGGGTCCCGAAGACTGCTTTGCCGTCAACCGGCGGTCAGGCGATGGCGAGTCCGACGTGGTAATCGAAATGATCGGTGCCGAGCAATTAACGGTTAATGGCACGCTTTGGAATTGCAGCGAGGCGAGGTTCAGCCGCGAGGTTTGGCATGGTGCCGCGGTGATTTCTAGCCGGGACGAAAAAGTGATCGGGATGCTGCTAATCAACGAAAAAGGGGCACAAATTGCGCCGCTGAGCGACCTGCCGAGCGGTCTGGGACAGCCCACTCGCTAGCTATGGAATTGTTGCAAAACTTGCTTCATCGCTCCCCTACCGCGTCATCCCACCCTCAGTTGGGTGTATAAAGAACGTCAGTGATTCGCCAATTAGAGCTCGCCAGCCGAGCGATCATGGCGACTTCGATCCCGAAACTACTTATCGCAGAAGAGTTTTATCATGGCACTGTGGTCACGAAACAATGCACGTCAAGGATTGGCCCCAACAATTTGGCAACGGATGGCTTGCAAATGGACGACATGCGGAATCGTACTCGTCGCCGCCTCGATCGCCATCCCGGCGACAGCGTTGAACAGCTTTGCCGATGACAAAGCCGACGCAGCAAGCGAGAACGGCAAAACCGAAAAAGCGGCTGAGAAAGAGAAAGAGAAAGAAGAAGAAGTCAAACCCATCGAAGTTCCCGACGGGACGGCAGAAGAATTGTTTGTCTTTATCGACAAGGTCAAAGGTGAGCGTGGTCGCACACTGGAAACCGTGATGCGATCCATGCAAGGCGTCTTTGATACGACCGAAAAAATTCGCGGCATCGAAGACCTCTCACTCGAAGATGAACTCAAAGCGATCAACGAAGCGTTGGCTGCGCAAGCGATGTTGGCACGCTTCTCACCCAACGCTCGAGACCAATTGGCCACGTACATCGAGGAGCTCGCGAAAGATCCTCGTGCGGAAATTCAGCGACTCGCCGCAGCGGAACAACTCAAGCAAGAAATCCAATCCGTCCGCACGGCATCCGACGAAAAGAAACGCGAACTTGTTGACAAGGTGCTGGCGATCGTCGACGAAGGCGGGATCGACCAAGCGAGCTACCGCATGGCATCGCAACTCGCTTATGCACTTGGCTACGGTGACAATACCGAACTCGCGGCCTCGTTCTACGATGCCCTTGCTTCGCGTTTAAATGATGCCGAGGATGCCAAACTGCGTGAAGCGGCGCCGCGAGCCGCCGGTGCTGCACGTCGATTGCGTTTGCCCGGCAATTTCTTTGAACTCACTGGAACGACCGCCGATGGGGAAACGTTCGATTGGAGCGCCTATCGTGGCAAAGTCGTGCTCGTCGATTATTGGGCCAGCTGGTGTGGGCCCTGCCGTGCCGAGGTTCCCAACATGAAAAAGAATCTTGAAAAATACGGCGATGCAGGCTTCGCCATTGTTGGGATCAACATGGACAGCACCTCCGAAGCGTACGAGTCGTACGTTGAAAAGGAAGAGATCCCCTGGGTGAACGTGGTCAATTTTGAACCCGAGAGCAAAGGATGGCAGCATCCGATGGCGGTTCACTACGGCGTCTCGGGAATTCCCACCGCGATTCTGGTCAACGGCGAAGGGAAAGTCATCTCGCTGAGTGCTCGCGGCAAAACGCTCGACAAACTGTTAGCCGAGACACTGGGCGAACCTGAAGCCGATGCCGAAGCCGATGCCGAAGCAAATGACGAAGAAGGCGAAGCGAAGGACGACGCGGCAGAATAACGCGTCAATGAATCACAGCATGGTTGCCCCCAAGCCGAGTCGCAGGGGGTGACAGAATTCGCTACAACATGATTCCTTCGTTGGACAGACCGCTTCGCTATGCCCCCCGTAGCCAGGCGGTCGGTCGATTGCCCTACGGCCGGAACCGTCTTCTGATTTCCGCTGGGCTTTTACCAGCGGCATCGGAACAGGTCAGGTTATGGGTGATTTTCATTTACATATCAC
>CAXBHV010001609.1:0-2017 GCA_963974855.1 uncultured Rhodopirellula sp.
GAAAAAAAATCGAGTCAAAATCGACTCGTAATCCTGCGAAAATCTATCCCCTTCTGCTCGCCGGATTCGCAAAACGGACGCGCGAACCCGCCTCGTTTGATGTATCTTAACGGACTAGGCTTAAAGGACTGCGGAATCCCCTTGCGGCTTCCCAGCGGGCGTGGACTCCGCAATCGCAATTCCACAGCGTGCGGTGGTTGCCGTTTCCCGTCCGATTCCCTCCGTTTTTATCCTCACACCCATGAATATTCTTTCGATGACATCGTTTCCAAGATTTGGGTTTCCAAAATTCGGCTCGTTTGCCGCGATCGCTTTGTTATTGATCGTCGGATGTGGGCGAAGCGACACGCAATCGGCCGCAAAGAAGTCCGGGGGCGGCGAAAACGAAACGCTGCGTATCGCGGTCATTCCCAAAGGGACGAGCCATAAATTTTGGAAGTCCGTTCATCTCGGGGCCAAGAGAGCGGCGGATGAAATTGGTAATGTCGAGATCATTTGGCGCGGCCCGGTCGTGGAAAGCGACACCGGCAGCCAAATCGAAGTCGTCAAGAACATGATCACCATGCAGGTGGATGGGATTGCAATTGCGCCGAATCAAAAAGGAGGCCTCGTCGATGCCGTCGAAGAAGCGATCGGTGAGGGCATCCCTGTCGTCATTTTCGACAGCGGTTTGGACCCAGGCCCCGAGATCGTCAGCTACGTGGCGACCGACAATTTCAAAGGGGGCGAGTTGGCGGCCGATCAAATGGCGAAAGCGATCGGTGAGAAAGGAAACGTCATCCTGCTGCGTTATTTGGCGGGCAGCGAAAGTACCGAGCGACGCGAGGAAGGATTTCTAGAGGGGATCAAAAAATACCCGAACATCAAAGTCGTCTCCTCCGACGAATTTGCGGGCGACAATGCGACCGGATCTAAAGAGAAGGTCGACCAACTGCTGCAGATCCACGGCAAGGACTTGAACGCTATTTTTGCCGTCTGTGAACCGAATGCAAACGGAGCACTTGAATCGCTGCGAAATGCTGGATTGACCGACAAGGTCAAACTGATTGCGTTTGACCCCAGTGATGCATTGATCGAAGCGATGCGTGACGGATCCTGCGGCGGCATCGTGCTGCAAAATCCTATCGAGATGGGTTATCAATCCATCATGTCGTTGGTCAAGCATATGCGAGGCGAAGAGGTTCCAGCATTTCAATCGACGGGGGAATACGTGGCAACGCCCGAAAACATGGACGAACCAAAAATCAAAAAACTCTTGAATCCTGAAATGGTTCAGTAGATGACCGCGCCGCTGCTTGAAATCCAAGGAATAAGTAAACGCTTTGGGCCCACGATCGCGCTGAACGATGTTTCGTTGTCGGTATACGGCGGTGAAGTGTTAGCGTTGATCGGTGAAAACGGTGCCGGCAAAAGCACGCTGCTAAAAACACTCAGCGGTGCTCATCTGGCCGACGCCGGATCAATGTCGATCGACGGCAAACCGTATTGCCCGAGCGGTCCGCATGACGCTCGTACTCGCGGCGTTGCGATGATCTATCAAGAGCTGAATTTGGCACCGGATCTGAGTGTCGAAGACAATATCTTGCTGGGACATCGCGGCACCGGTGGTGGTTTGTTGCTGCGATCATCGCAGCGAGCAAAGGTGGCCAAAATCCTCGAAACGGTGGGGCTGGCCGGATTGGATCCGAAAGCGATCGTCGACGATCAATCGGTCGCGACGCAGCAATTGCTCGAGATCGCACGCGCCTTGGCGAGTGACGCGAGAATCATCCTGTTCGACGAGCCGACGAGTTCGCTACCGCAAAAAGACGTCGCTCGGTTGTTCGAGATCATTAACACGCTGAAGCGATCTGGATACGGGATTGTCTACATCAGCCACTTTCTCGAAGAAGTTCGCGAGGTTGCCGATCGCTACTCGGTGCTGCGTGACGGGAACAATGTCGGTTCGGGGATGATCGACGACATCAGCGACGATCAAATCATTTCGCTGATGGTTGGCC
Source organism: uncultured Rhodopirellula sp. (assembly GCA_963974855.1). GTDB lineage: Bacteria > Planctomycetota > Planctomycetia > Pirellulales > Pirellulaceae > Novipirellula. The sequence continues at coordinate 2,001 of CAXBHV010001609.1, forward strand.
GCGACGTCGAGGATCTT
>CAXBHV010001610.1:0-2017 GCA_963974855.1 uncultured Rhodopirellula sp.
GATGAAGGGCGATCGCGAGAAATGTATCGAAGCCGGTTGTGATGACTTCTTGACCAAGCCGGTCAACATTGACGAACTGCTTAGCCGTGCCCAGCATTATCTTGGCACAGCCGAAATTGAGCTCGACGATTCGGCCGAGACCCCCATCACCGCCGATCCGTCGACCGCCGAGGAGTCGCCGACTTCGATCTCGCCATTAGGCCTCGATCCGGATGCTTCGGACGTTTCGGATGATTCAGACGCTTCGACGATCCGATACGACGGGGCATCACCGATCCATCCCACGCTGCCGATGGACGATCCCGACTATCGTGCGATCACAACCGACTTTGTCTCGCGATTGGACAAACGATTACAGGCAATGGAAGACGCGATTGCCACGGATGATTTCGTGGCTCTGAAGGCAGAAGCTCACTGGTTGAAAGGCTCGGGCGGAACCGTCGGATTGGGCGTGTTCACCGAATCTGCGGCGAAGTTAGAACAGGGCGCGGGGCAATTCGACCGTTCACAACTCGAGCGTTTGCTCGACGATATTCGCGATTTACAGCGGCGGATCGTCATTCCGGCCGTGGATTGCGCTGAACCACCGCAACTGCCTGCGAAATTGTCAGTTCCGGAAACACCTGCCGATAGCGGCGAGGCAGTTAAAGACCCGATTTACTCGACGTTGCCACTGGATGATCGTGAATTCTGTGAGATCATCATCGATTTCGTGTCCCGACTTGATCCTCAGATTGCCGAGATGCGACGTTTGGTCGAGACCGAATCGACAAAGGAATTAATCGATCTGGCTCACTGGTTAAAAGGTGCGGGGGGAACAGTCGGATACAGCGAATTTACGTCGCCCGCGACTGCGCTCGTCGAGGCGGTTCGATCCGGTTCCAAAGCGGAATGTGAAAAGTGTGTCGACGCGATTCAGTCAGTTCGCGAGCGTTTAGTCGTCCCTGTGCTGTAGGCAGCCGGGGGGACTTTGCCAAATTGCACAATCACCAGTTACAAGGTGCCAGTTTCCAAGTGCCATGTGGTAAGCGGTACAACCTGAACAATCGCGTTATTTAACCTGATCCATCAATGAATTCAGGTCGACGGCGTCTGCAGCGACGAGTCGTGCTTAGCTGTAACCCATGTTATAGGAGCCTAAAATCTTCCTAACGCAATTTGATGCCGGCCATGAACAGCCAACTCTCTTCCTCACTTACCGATTCCGCTTCAATCTCAAACGCGGCGGTTTCGATCGTATCGCAAGTGCCATCGCAGTCGTTGGAGCACTTGTCGGGCAAGATCATGATCGTGGACGACGAGATCGCTAATGTGCTCGTAGCCAAAAAACATCTCGAGCAAGCGGGTTACAATTCGTTCGAGATGACCACCGATTCTTCGGTCGCATTGAATCTGATCTGTGCAAACCGCCCCGATGTCGTCCTTCTTGACATCAACATGCCCGAAGTCGATGGGATCACGATCCTGCGTCAACTTCGCGAACGTGCCGAATTACGCCATTTGCCGGTGCTGATTCTGACTGCGAACAGTGATGCCGAAGTGAAGCTGAAGTGCCTGGATCTTGGCGCGACTGACTTTTTAGTGAAGCCGGTCGACCCAATGGAACTTGCACCTCGTGTACGGAATGCGCTGCTAAACAAATCGTATCAAGATCAACTACAAAAACATGCTTCGGAGCTCGAGAAAAAGGTTCAGCAAAGAACCAATGACCTCGAGCGGTCGCGACGCGAAGTCATCTATTGCTTGGCTCGCGCTGCCGAACTGCGAGACAACGATACCGGAAACCACGTCATTCGTGTGGGACGGTTTGCGGGGTTGATTGCCGAGCAACTTGGGCTTCCCAAATGGTATGTCGAAGATGTTGAACTCGCGGCACAGTTACATGACGTCGGAAAAATTGCGGTTCCCGACGCGATCCTATTGAAACCAGGACGAATCGAGCCTGACGAATTCGAGCTGATTAAAGCGCATCTTCTCGAGGACGGGCCGAGCATCCAGCCTCATAGCGAAGAAGATG
>CAXBHV010001611.1:0-2017 GCA_963974855.1 uncultured Rhodopirellula sp.
CACCGATAGCACATAGGACATCAACGATTTGTATGTTTTCCAATCACCGCAGACACCCAGCAATGTGGTGTTGATAATGACCGTGAATCCGTTCGCGGGCACGATGAACAGTGCCACAACGTTTAACTCGCGAGCGGTGTATGAATTCAGTATTGATACCAACGGCGATGCGATTCCGAACTTTGCCTATCGCATCTATTTCACGGCGCCTCGTGGCGGATCGCAGCGGTTTATCGTTGTGCAAGCCAACGGCAATGCGTTGGCTTCCGGCCAAACGGGACGCGCAACGGTAATCCGAGGTGGCGGTTTTGTGACGGCCGGATTATTTGATGATCCGTTCTTCTTTGATCGCAGCGTACTCGCATCTCCGCCGGTTACGGGAACGGATGACTTTGCTGCGAACAATGTTTCGGCGATCGTATTGGAAGTGCCACGAAGTGTCTTTGGTACCGACAACATCGCTGTTGGTGCTCGCACCACCAATCGCAACGGCCAGTTTGACCGAGTCGGACGTCCAGCAATCAATACGGTGTTAATCCCGGCCGGACTAAAGGATGCATTCAATGTCAGCGACCCACGTAACGACGTCGTTCAATTCCGACCGGCAGTTGTTTCGACCTTGTTGTCGCTGGGCAATACACAAGTACAAGCGGACGGGTTGGCTAACGTGTTGCTCCCGGATCTTTTAACCATTGACACATCTAGCAGCGCCGGCTTTCTGAATGGTCGAAGGTTGGCCGACGACGTGATCGATGCAGAGTTGGATTTGCTGACTCAAGGAGCGCTGACCAGTGACGGTGTGAGTGCAAACGATAAACAGTTCTCTACAACGTTTCCGTATCTCGCAGCCCCACATGTGATCGTTAACTAGATTTCGTCGAGTGATTGAAACTTGAACGGGTTCGAACGCGGACATTTGAGTGATGTTCGCTAGGACGAGTACACGCAACACCGGAGCTTCATAGCCTTGTCCAAATTCACTTTCGTGTTTCTGCCGCTGTTATTCACGATCCTCTCACCGGTGATGGCACAGCCGCCGGCGCCGGTCGACGATGATCCGTATGCCAAGACGTTCGACGATTTTGAGTGGGATGAAACGGAGCAGAGTTTTCCGATCCCAGGTGCGGTTGCGGTCGGCACCGTCATTCCGACTGAGCATTCAATTGCGATCTATGAACAGCGAGTGCGCCGGTCACCGTCGGACTATTTTAGTTTGACGATGCTGGGGAGATTATATCTGTATCACGCTAAGGAAGCCGATGATTTGCCAGCGTACGGGCGTGCGACTGAGGCTTTAGAGAAAGCGGTCTCGCTCAGCCCCGAGTATGTGCCGGCACGAATGGCGTTGGCATCGGCTTACAACTCTCAGCATCGATTCGCCGAAGGACTCGAGTTAGCAGAGGCAGTATCCTCAGCAAATCCGCAATCTCCGACTGCCTTGGCACTCGTTTTCGACAGCCAACTGGAATTGGGTCGTTACGATGCGGCGAAAAAAAGTCTCGAAAAGCTGCGTGGGATCGAAGATTCGCCTCCGGTTTTAGCTCGAGCGGCGCGGTTGGCGGAATTGGGAGGGGACGTTGAGCAAGCGATCTCGCTACTGGATCAAGCGATCTCGTCACTACAGACTCTGAGTGCGCTAGACGCAGAATATGTGTGGTACCTGTGGCGCAAGGGAACGTTGCTGTTGCAGCATGGCGAGGTTGCTGCAGCGACCACGGTTTTGCAGCGTGCGCTGACAATCGCTCCTGACGATCCTGCGGTCATGGAGTCGTTGGCACAAGCACAACAATCCGCTGGTGATCTGTCCGCAGCAATTGCGACGGTGACACGATTGGTTGAGCTGCATTCGCCGCCGCCCGCAATGGCGTTGTTGGGAGATTTGTTTGCTGCGGACGGCAAGTCCGTAGCGGCCCAACAATGGTTTGACAAGGCAGAAGCCGCCATGCGCGAGGAACAAGAGGTCGCTGGTGACGCACACGCCCGCGAGTTGGCTATGTTCCTGGCCGATCACGACCGG
>CAXBHV010001612.1:0-2017 GCA_963974855.1 uncultured Rhodopirellula sp.
TCGCTGGCCTTGCCGGTGCGATTGTGCTTGGCCCAAGACTCGGACGTTTCACTTCCGACGGAAAGTCGGTTCCACTTCCTGGTCACAACATTACATTCGCCGCACTTGGCGTGTTCATCTTGTGGGTCGGTTGGTATGGGTTTAACCCCGGCAGCCAACTTGCCTTCCAAGGTACGGGTGACATTGACGCGACCGTATTGATCGCTGTGAACACCACGCTCGCTGCTGCAGGCGGAGTCGTCGTGGCAACCCTGATTAGCTGGGCCTTGTTTGGTCACCCTGATTTGACCATGAGCCTGAATGGTGCTCTGGGTGGACTTGTTGGCATCACTGCTTGCTGTGATTGCTTCACCAACGGATGGTCGATCGTCGTCGGTGCTGTCGCCGGTGGACTTGTCGTATTCGGTGTGATGCTGTTGGACAAACTGAAGATTGATGACCCTGTCGGTGCATGGCCCGTTCACGGACTCTGTGGCATGTGGGGATGTTTGGCGATTGGCCTGCTTCCCAACACACACCTCGAGGGTGGCAGCACATCGTTGATGATTCAATCGGTCGGCGTCGTCGCCTTCGCCGCTTGGGCATTCATCACGATGTTCGGACTGTTCTTGGTGCTCAAGGCCGTCGGAATGTTGCGAGTATCACCTGAAGAAGAAAAAGCTGGGCTGGATGTTTCCGAGCACGGCATGCACGCCTACCCATCGGAATCGTACGGTGCAGGCGTCACAGCGTAACGCTGAAGAAAAGAAAGGCTGAGGAAAAAGCCTTTGATAGAAGCTACCTACCGCAGCTCCGCCGTTGCACGAGATGGATTCTCTCACTGCAACGGCGGGGCAGCCCGGTAAGGCGGAAAAACCAAGCTATTTTTTGGCTCCTCACGGAGCCAGAATGAGCCCCAACGGCCCGCGGCGAGTGTCCGCCTCACTCGTCCGGGTCGGGGTTTCGCTCACAAGTCTCGCGATTCAAGTCGCGAGGCTTTTTTTATGCACTTTTGCAATCAGGGACGCCCTACGCCCTCGCTGGCTGTCACCGTACAATGCCGTTATCGTGTCTGTTTACCTATGATTCCGAGTCTCTATTCTGGACCGGCAATCATTCGCCTTCCTTCGTACCCGATCGTGCTTAGCCGTGAAGCTGATTATCGCCATTATCCAGCCGAGTCGGCTTGAAGCCGTTAAAGAAGCCCTGACCAAAGTCGAGGTGTTTCGCTTGACCGTGATGGATTGCCAAGGATTTGGACGTCAAAAAGGTCAAACCGGCGTCTACCGCGGTCACGAATTCAGCGTGAATCTGCTGCGAAAAGTTCAGCTGCAAATTGCCGTCAACGAAGAATTCGTCAAACCGACCGTCGACGCGATTCTCGAAGGGGGCCATACCGGCGAAATTGGCGACGGCAAAATTTTTGTTCTGCCGATGGACGACTGCGTCCGCATCCGCACCGGCGAACGCGGCAGCGAAGCGATCTAAGATCCGCGTCGATTTTTCCATAGCCGCTCGCTGCTTCCCCAACCGCATTACCGTTAAGAGATCTCTTCATGGCAAATAACGACTTCCCGCTTTCTGGCAAACGCATCCTGATCCTGGTCGGCGAAATCTACGAAGACCTCGAACTGTGGTACCCCAAACTGCGGCTCGAAGAAGCAGGCGCCAGAACGACGATCGCGGGCCCCGCAGCAAACCAACACTACAACGGCAAACACGGTTATCCCTGTACCAGTGATACAGCGATCGCCGCGATCTGCCACGGCGGTTGGATTACAATTTCCGCCGGCGTCTATCGTGGCGTGCGAGTGACAGGATCACCAGGGATCAAAGACGATCTTGTAAACGCCGGAGCCACCTACGAGGACGAAGCCGTCGTGGTCGACGGGCACCACATCAGTAGCCGTCGCCCCGATGATCTTCCCGAATTCTGTCGCGCGATCATCCAAATGATGAGCAGCCAAAGCTAAGTCGGTCAAAGCTAAGCACCGTCGGAACAATAAGTGACGGGTTTTCCCGTAGCGGAAGTCGTCAA
>CAXBHV010001613.1:0-2015 GCA_963974855.1 uncultured Rhodopirellula sp.
AATATGCCCAGTGTTCGATCTCTTCGCGATAACCACGACTGACCGGACCCGAGTCTGCTGCCTTCGCAACCGGTGCGGCAAAGTCGCCACTCGCACTGGTATCTAGCGCGTAGCCGCCACTCTTTTTGCTGATTCCGACTTTGCTGCTGGTGTCGCTGTTGCGGTACAACATCACGTCGGTTTCTTTGTCCAAGATTAATGTTCCCTTGGTGCCTAAGACGACTTCGCCCCAGCCGCCAAATCCGTTTCCATTGATGGACGAATAGGTCACGACCACTTTCTTGTTCGGGTCGGTTTCGTAGCCAGCTACCGGTCCGTTGCCAGGGGACTTTTCGTTAGGGTATTTCTCGACGCGGTCGTAATAGCCGACGTCAAATGTTTCGGAGTACTCAGGCCCAGGGAACTCGTACATGCAATAAACATGGTCCCCGACTTCGCGGTCCAGCGGCATAATGTGTCGGCCACCAACCGCATGCACGCTGAGCGGATGAACTTTCTTGCCATCGTCACGCAGCGAGCTGAGGAAGATGCTGACCGCGTCGAGTTGATGGCTGCCAAGCTCGGCCATCAAACCGGCTCCGGTGCGATCAAACAGACGCCAGCGATGGAGTTCTTCCATGGCCGAGAACCGCTTGTTCTGCAGTGCGAAATCTTTATAGCCGAACTTGGATGGATCGACGTTTTTGTCTTGATCCCAAGCGGTCCACAAGGCGATTTCATTTTGCAGACGCACGATCTCGTCTGGGTTCTTTTCTGTCTTCAGTAGATTAACTCGGTGAGCCAAATCTCGGGCGATGCGATCGAACTTTTTATCACTGCCCGCGATCTTTTCACCGCCTGGAAGCGGCATCGACCAGCTATCGCCGCCAGGCAGATTGCCACGGTGCCATTGGGCACGGATGTGGTGCAATTGACCGAGCAGACCCCAACGAATCAGGTTAATTGCGTTGTCATACTTGACGTTATAGTGGCGTTGATGACCGGTTGCCAGATGCAGCGGATTGCCGTCTTTGTCTTTCAATTCCCCTGCCATTCGTGACATGACTTTACACTGAGCCACATTGTGGGCCATCAGTTTTTCAGTCAACACATGCAGCCCTTTTTCCATCGCCAAGGCGGCAACCGAAGCATGCAGCCAAAGCGGCAACGCGATGATTACCGCTTCGATGTCGGGGTTTTTCAAGCACTCCATGATCCCGCCGTTTTCGGCGTTGTAAACTTTGACGTTTTTGCGAGCCTCGGCTTCGTCTTTGTAGCCCGCAACGCTGATCAATCCGGGCCGCCGCACCAGTGCCGACGAGCTGGACCAATCGCCATGAAACGCACGGTGTTCGCTGTAGGGGCGAATGTCGCAAATCGCTTTGACGTCGACGTAATCCGGATTGCAGCCGCCGATCAAGACGTTGCCTTCATCGCCAGTGCCGATTACCGCCACGCGGACGGGATCTTTGACTTTGCCATAACCAAAATAGGCTGCCCCGAGTCCCGCACCACTGACCGCACCCGCAGCAACAATGCCACGTAGAAAGTCACGACGATTGACGTCGTAGTAACTTCCGACGGCCTCGTAATAGTTGTCTTCGCCAACTTTTCGTTCTTCAGCAGAAAGTTTGTCGACCATCGTTCTGTACCTTGTCGCTATTGTTGTATCGTTGTTTTGAAAGAGGGAATATGCGGACGCAAAGAGCGAAGCACTAGGCTTTCGCGGCTTCAGCACCAAATGATTTGCGTACGATCAAATGCAGGAAGTAATCAAGACCGGCGAAGCGTCCTGCACCTGTTCCGGCGAGAACCAAGCACGCCATCGCTTCGATCAGTTGGTAATAGGTCGATCCAGGACCCGAGGCCGGTGGATACTGACTCAGAAAAACTGAACCGAGAAAGCCGGCCGCAGCTAACGCCGCAACAGGAGTGAAAAGTCCAAACAGCAGACACAATCCCACGGCGATGTCAAAATAAGGCACCATCGTATCGATCACGCTTGTGTCAATCCGAGCCGAGCGAGGCAGTGTCGG
>CAXBHV010001614.1:0-2013 GCA_963974855.1 uncultured Rhodopirellula sp.
ATCAGCCATCTCCGAGGGAGGGTGTGCCGTAAGTTTGGGACGAGGATTTAGCTGAGACAGCAACAGAAACCCGCAACTGTCTGCCACAGTGCCACTTAGAATGACGGTCAGGCCATCGGCGCCTGGACACGCCGGAACCTGGGGTGACTCGGTAATTGGGGCTGTCCCGGCTCGACGCGAATACTCTACAGGAGCGTCTGAGTTGAAATGGTGGTACAGATTCCGCGATTGGTACAGTCTATTGGAAAAGAGAAATCCTTTTGATCTCAGTCATCTCTGATCGCCAATGTGAAGTAGACCCAAAGCCGTGGGATCGTTAGCTTAAGTGCGTTATTCGTGCACGTCCGACTAGGCGGGAAATACGTGTCTTGGTTCGTGTGACAATTGTGTTGCCAAGCGGATTGTGTTGCCAAGCGGATAGCACGATTGACATAGCCATGCTAAATCCCCGCCCTCGTCCTTTTTATCCAACTTTGCATCGTTCCGCACACCCCGAATTTCCAACTCAAACGCCACCATGAAACTACCCCTGTTAGAGCGACGCAGCCCGCTGGGGGTCACCTATGCGTTGGCCATTTTGATGGTGTTCTTTTTCGTGATGCCATCCGTGTTTCGAGCGGCACGCTTGAGTCTGGGCGAGACTCAAAACGAAGTCAAAGATTGGTTGCCAAGTGATTTCCCGGAAACCGCCGAACTGGAGTGGTTCGCGGATCATTTTGTCGGCGAAAGTTTCGTATTGGCCACGTGGCCTGGATGCACCAGCGGTGACCAACGACTGCAGTTACTAGAACAGAAATTGCGTCACGAGTCGGACGATTACGATCCTGCCGCAGGTCGATCCGAGGAAGTCCGAGCTGAGTTCGCTCGCGCCCGCGAGCGTGGCAAACAAATGGAGTTGCTCAATACCGGACGCAAGGATGACAACTGGGGCAACTTAAACGAAAAATGGGTCCGCTCTACCACGGGCGATTGGTACTACATCACGCCTGACGGCAAACTGTATCGCTGGAAAGAAGCGATGACGGGGCCCGCTGCACTCATTCGAGCTATCAGGCGAGCGACTGGACGCTTCAAACTCGAGGGCGAGTTCATCACTGCGTATGGCGAAGCGACTGATCCCAATGCAACGAACCCATTCTACAATGACCCGTCACTGATATGCGCTCCGATGTTTCATACGGTGGAAACCGGTGATTCGATCGCGGACTCTTTATCAAAAGAAGGCGGAGCCCTATGGCCGATCGATTTGACCGACGAGTCAATGCGAGCCACTGTCGCTCGGCGGTTAGCTCTGGAACGTTTGACCGGAACGTTGTTCGCCAACGCAGTTCCCTACGAATTCGACTGGACGATTGAATCGTTTCGTAACGAGATTCCCGAGGATCGTCGTGACGAGTTGCCTGAGAATTTCGACACAATTGCCAAAGCAAACTTTGACCGCATTTTAGAGCAACGTTTTAATGGTTCATTGGACCAGTTGCGATCGGCATCGTCCGACGAGCAGAGTTACGTTTGGTATGCGATCTATGATTCCGTCGACGTCACGCCACCGCCGCGATTGACTTGTGTCGTTGTGACATTGACTGACATTGCCAAAGACAACTTGCCATACGTGCTAGGCCGCGGGGTTGCCGGGGGACCGCGTGGTCGGTTATTGCAATTGGCCGAGGATTCGGGAGTTCGTCCTGCTCCGCCGCCATCAACGGCACCACCGCCGTTCAATCGTGAACCCGAAGAGACGGTCGGGGGAATGCCGCCGTTGCGTTTGGGTGGCCCGCCCGTGGACAATGTCGCGATTGACGAGGAAGGAACCGTCACGTTGATTCGATTGCTCGGCTATAGCCTGGTGGTCGGAATCGTGTTGTCGTACATCTGTTTCCGCAGCATCAAAATCACCACGATGGTATTCGTTGTCGGTGGCAGCGCCGCGATGTTAAGCATGGCGATGGTTTGGTGGACGGGCGGCAAGGTCGACGCCATCCTGATGAGTATGCCCTCGCTGGTCTATGTGCT
>CAXBHV010001615.1:0-2012 GCA_963974855.1 uncultured Rhodopirellula sp.
TCCTCCGAGTCTTTCCCACATCCAAGACAAGAAAACAGGGCGATCAACGCAAGCAAATTTAGACTGTTTCGCAGAGATTGCGAAAAGCGACCGTTTAAGTGATTCTTTGGCATCCGAAGTACTTTCATTCTTCTATAATCAGGTTCCGTGTCCCCCCACGCCCGCATGTGCGAACGCACCCTGCCCAACGCGATTGGCATCAAAGCCAAACGCGAATGGTGTCGAAGCACGGTGCGATTGCCATGGAAATACGGTGGCACGGGGGTAACACGATGATTGTACCGGTGTGACCGTGTCGCGGGTACGGCATTCTGACAAAGGTTTTCCAGGAAAGAACAATAGGCGATCTCAGCGTGGAGCGATCCGAATCAACCACCCATTTGGTCATTGCCTCGAAAGAGGGCAACAACGATGCGCTCGGACAGCTGCTCGAACGTTATCGAGGGTACCTTTTGATGTTGGCCCATCGCTTTCTTTCGGAACGATTGCGACGCCGCATCGATCCCGCTGATATTGTCCAGTTGACGTTCCTGGAGGCCAAACGTGACTTGGACTCTTTTCGCGGCTCCAGCCCAGCGGAATTTGCAGGCTGGCTGAGGGGGGTGCTGAAAAACAACGTCGCATCTGCCGTTACCCGACATGTGACAACCCAAAAAAGGTCACTCAAACGCGAAGTCGACGGAAACAAACCGTCCCCGAACGATTCCGGTGGCGGTGCTTGGATCCAACAATTGCCTGGCAGCACGACGAGCCCGAGCGGGGTCGCGATCCGCACCGAGGCCACTGTGGCACTGCTGGAAGCTCTTCATCAATTACCCGAGACACAGGCCGAGGCGATCCGGCTCCGCTACATGGAAGGGCTGCCGTTAGCGGAAATCGTCGAACGTATGGGCAAAAGTGACACGGCGGTGGCAGGGTTGCTGAAACGTGGACTGCAAAAACTGAGAACGATCCTGGACCACGATATGAGCCCATGGTTGTAAAAAACACGACAAATGGCTGCGTTGACACTGTTTTTGCCGCGGTCGGTGCAGACCCCCTCATCCAGGCTTCGACAAACTTTACCGCGCCCTACTGGGGCATCCATTTGAGCCTGAGTTAGAATCGACTACGTCTTTGCCCTCCTTTTCAATCCTCTGCCACGACCTGTTATGGCTGACAACGAACCTACCGCAGATCCCGTGGACGAAGCCTTTGCGGCTTACCTGCGTTCGTGTGATGCCGGTGAGTTAACCAGCCGCGAAGATTTCTTAAAACAGTTTCCTGCTGTTGCCGGACAGTTAAAACAACTGATGGAAGCGGCCGACCTGCTCGGCCAAGTGACGATGGCGTCGGGATTGTCGTCGCGTCGAGCAACCGTCCAAAACGGCGACGAAACGGTCGCCATCACCTCGGCGGTCGGGGAACAATCCAATGTTGATCCTGCGATCACGCTGCCGATGGCGAACCGATCCAAGAGCGACCCGGGCCCCACGCTGCCGTTTGACCTGGGCGATTACGAGCTTCAAGAAGTGCTGGGCAAAGGCGGCATGGGAATCGTCTATCTAGCGAACCAAAAACAACTCAACCGCATGGTCGCCGTCAAGATGATTCGCGGCGGTATGTTGGCGGACGAATCCGATGTGCGGCGGTTTTATACCGAAGCCCAAGCGGCGGCACGGCTGAGCCACCCAGGGATTGTTCCGGTGTATCAGTTTGGTCAACGAGCCGGCCACCATTTCTTTTCGATGGCGTATATTCGCGGCAGCGACTTGCAGCGAAAAATTTACGCGGAAACACTCCAACCGAAACAAGCCGCTCGCTATGTACGTGATGTGGCACGCGCGATCGCCCACGCTCATCACAAAGGGGTGCTACATCGCGACCTGAAACCCGCCAACGTGCTGATCGACGAATACGACGAAGTCCATGTGACCGATTTTGGGCTCGCCAAACACATGGACGCCGACAGCAGTGTGACCGGAACGGGTGCAGCGTTGGGCACGCCTCATTACATGGCTCCGGAACAAGCC
>CAXBHV010001616.1:0-2012 GCA_963974855.1 uncultured Rhodopirellula sp.
CAAGAACAATCCGCTACCGGTGTTGACGTACAACATCACGTCATCGAACGTGTAATCGATGATCGAATTTTGGTCGAACAGAACCGGGAACTGTGGAGTCGACGCAGTACCGCTAATCGGCAGGATTTCGAAGTGTTCTTCGACAACTCGCTGTACCGAGTCAATTGGCTCCAGACGCAATGTCGGGTTGGACGAGGCGGGATCAAAGAACTGATCCAACGGTTGAGGAACACGTTGTTGGTTTGAAACGGCAACGTAATAGATGCCTTCTGACAACTCAGCCGATCCGATGAACGGGTCGCCCGTTCCGAACGATCCACGTGAAAGGTCTTCGGCGTTCGCACTGCCCAGCGGTTGGTCGTCCGCAATGTTGCTGTCGGTGCCGATCAGCACCAATTGCCCCGCCTCGTTGAAGACGTAAATTGCGGTATCGGTTCGTGCCAAGCCGTCGGCGTAATCGAGGTCGAATGCCGTCGCCAAGTACAGGGCGGCATTGTCGCGAGTCAAGTTTTCATACTTGATATCGAATTGGTACCAATCCACGTCGGTCAAGCTATCGATCACGCCGCCGATGGTCTTGGACAATCGGTCGCTCGACAGTGGGCCATTGTTGCGAGCCGCGATCGGGTTGCCAGCCGCATCGAGAATCGGATTGCCAGCCGCATCCACTAGGTTCTCGTCGTCGATCGCAACCGAGTACAACCCCAAACGTTGAGCTGTACTTAAGGTGTCGTTCACGGTATTCGTCTCCCGCAAGCGGACTGTGGATTGGACCACCGATCACTTGGATTCCGTTCACAGCGAATCGTACATCGCTGAATCGAACCTGGGTTCCAGCATGCTCGTCGACTTCTTGCAAACGAATTTGCATTTGATAAGAACCGGAGGTCAACCCGCGACGCAGACTCGACGGAACCGACGCAGCCGTCTGTCCCGAGACGATCAAGGATTGATTCGAACCAGATTCGACGCTGCTGCTTCTCACACGCACGTGATAAACATTTCGTTGTCCTGCTTCGCCCGGCAAAATGATCCGCATGCCCGCATCACGTGGATTCGTCGAGAACAAATCCTGGTGATCTTGTGTGGTTATGTTTGGGTCGTTCGCTGAAATCAGATTTAGCGCGCGAGCATTATTGGCAGGGAATCGTCCATCGGGTGCCACCAAACGGCTTTGCGTGCCCAATGATTCGGCCATCGAGTTGTCGGACAATACCAATGTGTTTCCGTTCGCATCGATCAATTCGATGATCGTATCGAGCCGCATGTCGGTGCGATCGATATCGAGCCAAACTTGAGTGCCAGCTTGACCGATGAACGAATAAACATCGATGTCGCTGGTTTGGCTAATCGAACCGTCAACGATAAATCCAAGTCGGCGATTTTCGTCACCCGAGCTTTGGTTAGGAGCGAGTTCACCGAGGAACTGCGATTGGCCAGGCGTAGGGTTGGTATCCGAAACGCCCACGTTGCGTGGTTCGTTCTCCGTGGTGATCGAAACGTTGCGGTCGTCCGCGGCTTCGCGAATCGTGATACCGTCCCAGTCGCCACTGCCTTCGATATTCAACGGCAGTTGGACTTCGAACGGGTTCGCAGGATCGCTGGGGATCCATTCGATAAAGCTAGTGACTTTGGCTCGGTCCTGGTTCGAGTCAAGCGTCCACGCAAAACTGGTTCCAATATCGCCAATGCCAAATGCAGCGGTGGCGTTGGGGAACAATGGATCGTTGGCTTGAGCGATCAACGCTTGGTCGATGTCACCCAACACGGTGAAGCCTGTGTTTTCCGTATCAACGGCGGTTAGCAGTCGAGCCGCATCGTCGGCCATCCAGCCATCGTAAGTGGCGTTGAACTGGTTCGTTCCGTCGTTGACGTAGATACCACCATGGCTGAAACCGACTCGGTTTTGGCCATTGATGACCATCGCACGGAAGTCTTGTTCACCAGGAACGCCGACACTGTACAAGGTGTCTGTGTTTCCATTGCCGACGTCGGCGTCGAGATAGTTGATG
>CAXBHV010001617.1:0-2008 GCA_963974855.1 uncultured Rhodopirellula sp.
TCTAGCGTTCGCCGCGACAAGGCCGTCTTCGGCGTCGAGTTCAGTTTTGGTGATGTGGCAACATGGGCGAGCACGTCCGGAACGCCGATTCCATCACACGCGTGGCGACGAATGAAACCGAGTGCCAAGGCAATCTCGGGATCGTCGATCGCATCAGTTTGCGTACTCTGCCGCAGTTGAACTCCCCGCGGTGGCACAACGATCGACTTGGGCAAATCTGCGTCAGTGTGAGAGTTTGCCTGCATCAATTGATCCAGCAATCGGGCGGCTTCGTAACCGATCGTTTCGGTGTCCAGGGCAACACTCGTTAGCGGTGGATCACTCAACTCGCATAACACTTCGTCGTTGTCCACGCCCACCACCGCGACCTGTTCCGGAACAAGCCAGTGATGTTGGCGACAAACGTCCAGCAACGTTCGGGCGGTGGCGTCGTAACACGCCATCACTGCAACCGGTTTGGGTAGCGACACAATCCAGCTCGCGAGTTCGTCGCGATGTTGGTACCACGCTTCATGATTCCGCGGTTCAGTACTCATTTCGATAATGGCACAAGGAAATCCGGATTGCTCAATGCACTGTGCAAAACGATCACGGCGAGATTCCGACCAACCGTAGCCGCGGAGCCCTACATAACCAAAGGAGCGAAAGTTGCGTTCAAGCAAATGTTCGGCCGCCAGCCTTGCACAGGCTCGGTCATCGTTGGAAACGGCGATGGCACCGTCCGGATTTTCTTCGCCAAGATAGACTGCCGGGATCCCCAATTCCGATGCTTGCTTCATCGTCTCGAGCCGCAGCGATCGAATCAGCATTCCATCAAAGCGGTCGGCTGCCGATGGAGCGGCAAGCAGCCACCGTGGGATCGGGTCGTCCAATCCCCGCTCTTCCACGTAGATCGACCAACGAGGGTGCAGTCGTGCGTACCGCCCAATCCCCGCGAGTAATCCGCGGCCAAACGCTTTTGATGTTTCGATTAATAACGCAACCTTGCGATCTGCCACTGCCATTGCCTGGGTTCTTTCTAAATTCACGGTTGACGCAAAATTGATAGAGGGTGACGCAAAAGTGGATTGTAGTCGAATACCGCAACGGGTATCGTTCATCCGTCTTACTCCCCCGTCTGCTCCACCTTGGCGTGCTGCGGATCGTTTTTCTCTAACGTCGCTTGAAGTTCAATGCTGATTGATTGCCATCATCATTTGTGGAAGTATTCTGCCGACCAATACGGATGGATTTCGGATGAAATGTCCGTATTGAAGCAGGATTTTTGGACTGCGGAACTCCGACAAATTTCCAGCGAATCGGCGATTACCGGGTTCGTCTCGGTCCAGGCTCGGCAATCGTTATCGGAAACCGACGACTTGCTTCGATTCGCCGAAACCGAGCCCCTCGTCCGCGGCGTCGTGGGCTGGGTTCCGCTTGCCGCCGACGATGTCGAAAAATCATTGGATCGCTACGCTGACGCCAAAATGCTAAAAGGAGTTCGGCATGTGGTTCAAGACGAGCCGGATGATCGATTTCTGCTCGGCAGCGACTTCAATCGCGGAGTCTCGCTGCTAAAAGATCGCGGTCTGGTTTACGACATCTTAATCTTTGCTCGTCAATTGCCCGCCGCAGTCGAATTTGCCAGCCAACATCCTGACCAAGTCTTCGTGCTGGACCATATCGGTAAACCGACAATCAAGAAGAACGAGTTTGACCAGAACTGGGAGGTTCACTTTCGGGAATTGGCCAAACGCGAAAACGTCGCCTGCAAATTCTCGGGCATCGCCACCGAAGTTCGTGATCCATCGTGGGATATGGAAACGCTCCGACCGTATTGGGACATCGCGTTAGAAGCCTTTGGCCCAAAACGAATGATGTATGCTAGTGATTGGCCTGTGTGTCTGTTGGCCAGCGAATATTCGCGTTGGTTGGGTGTCGTTCGCGAGTTGGCGAGCGAATTGTCACAAGACGAACAAAACGACTTCTTCGCCAACAATGCGATTCGCGAATACCAACTCTGATCAGG
>CAXBHV010001618.1:0-2003 GCA_963974855.1 uncultured Rhodopirellula sp.
CAGCGCCATCGCCGTTGGTTCCAGCCATGAATGGGTCCCCAGCACCCAAGGCCAACCGACGAGTTGGGTGTCATGGCCAATGATTTCATTGCGGGCGATCTTTTCGCCGCCGCAATTCAGCAAGTAATCCATCCCTTTGTGATAGGCATCGCGACACCACGATTTTGCATCGTCGGGCCACCTTTTTTCAAAGCAGCGCCAAGCGATACAAGCAAGCGACGTCGGCCAGAAAGGTCCCTTGTCATCAAGCCACACTGCGACCGAACCGTCATCCAGCTGGGCATCTAGCAGACGTCGACACGCGGTTGCCGCAGCCCCGCCGCGATCAAGAGCCATTGCGGCCAACGCGGCAAATGCGGTCGGCTCTGCGGCCGCCGGTTCACCCGCGATGTAACCCACGATCGGCTGGGCATCCAATCGCCTTGTTTGTTGTTCGATCCACTGCGCCGTGTTCACTTCCATGTCGTCGCCACGGGGTAGTTTGGGGGTAGGCCGTTGCATTCCGCAATCCTACGAAGCAAGCGATAGCATGACAATACGAACGTCGGCGAGTGGCTTGCTTTGAGCTCAGATCTCGCGGTGTTCCGTTGGAAACTTGCGAAAAGCCTTACAGGAACTTTGCTAGCGGACCGCCTCTCGCGGCTCTCGCATCGACTTTGGCGGTGATTTCAGGATCTTCGATCAGCGGCGGCGCATGCCTTGGTTTGACCCGCGCATCGATGATCAGCGGCCCAGCACAGCCCCAGTGCTTGTCGATGACCGATGCTCCAACGCCCGACACATCGACTGCGGGATTGCTGCGAGTGAACGTGGTCCATAACCAATTCGAAAGCGATGCGGCAGCAAACGAGCTGTCGTCGACCAAGGTCAGGATCATCAAATCCTTTCGCGAATTGCTTCGCTCGATCGCTTCAGCGAGCAGTTTAATCTCGTTGCGAT
Organism: uncultured Rhodopirellula sp.; assembly: GCA_963974855.1. Lineage (GTDB taxonomy): Bacteria > Planctomycetota > Planctomycetia > Pirellulales > Pirellulaceae > Novipirellula. The sequence goes on from CAXBHV010001618.1 coordinate 940, forward strand.
TGGTTTCGCTCGAATACGAAGGCGATCGGATCGCCCAGACACCTGGCATCACCAAGTGAGGCTGCGAAAACGGCTCTGGCAACACAACGTCACTAGGCCACATGCTGGTAAGTTCACGAACGGGATTGCCTGTTGCAGCGACAACGAGTTTCGAACCTTGGTTTAGCCCGCTGCCACTGTAGTCAAGCGTGTCGATGGTCGTCCGTGTTTGGAAATGCAGGTCGCGCCGCCAATCGACTCGCCGGAGCATGTGCTGAAAGAACGGCTCGATGTGATGGATATCAAGTTTGTCCGACGGATCATCAGTGATCCACAGATACTTGGCAAGCGAAAGTTGGCCATTACCGAGGATCGCATTGGCCTGGGTCAACAGCTCTTGCGGCTCCGCACGCTCAAGGTACGGCATGTAACGTTCGCTGCCGATCGCCAGCAGCAACGGGTGAACTCCGGCCGCATCAACGGCGTGAACCGCTTTCACCCCCGGAATCACCGTAGGAATGATCGGATCGGTCAATTCGTGAATCAATTGACCAAACGTGGTGTCCTCCTGAGGCGGTCGCCCCACCACTGTAAACGGCCAAATCGCATCTTTGCGATGCCACACATGCTGGACATGCATCAGCGGAAACGGGTGCTCCAAGCTGTAGTATCCGAGATGATCTCCGAATGGACCTTCGGGTTTTGTACGCGTCGGGTCGATCGTGCCCACGATGGCAAAGTCGGCATCGGCATAAACCGGTGCGTGGTCCCCTCGCACCATTCGCATCCGTCGTCCCGAAAGTGCACCGGCAAAAATTAACTCGGTCAATCCTTCGGGCAATGGCATCACTGCGGCGAGAGTCATCGCGGGAGAACCGCCCACCGTAATCGCCACTCGCAAAGGTTCGCTACGATCGAGCGCCGCGCGATGATGAACTCCAATCCCGCGATGAATTTGATAATGCAAGCCAATTTCTTGATCCGGTTTGTATTCGTTTCCTGAGATCTGGATGCGGTACATGCCAAGATTGACCTTCATCAGATCTTTGGGCGAGCGAGGGTCCTCACTTAATACTTGCGGCAAC
>CAXBHV010001619.1:0-2003 GCA_963974855.1 uncultured Rhodopirellula sp.
GTTGGCGTTCATTTTAAACTCCCATACACGAAGCGGACGCTGTCGACGAGTTCCGTCTCAGGCACAACGACCACATCGTCGGTGACGTCCGAGACGGCAACAAAGTGATCACGCGGCAATTCACCTTCCAATTGCATTCTTTCATTTAACCAAAACTCGAAGGTTCCCGAGAGCACTTCGGACGAACTCATCGAGTGGTTTTTCACTTGATCGCTAATGTTAGAGATCAGATCACGCGTGAGACGTCGAAAACGACGTTGAGGTGACTGAAACAAGTCTTCTTCCATCGGGCGATATTCATTGTAGAGATCGCCAATCAGTTTGGACGACCTCCTTGAATCGACCGCTTCACACTCGACTTCGTCGCTGTCACGCGGCACACGCTCGGCGTACCAGTAGTCACCTTCGGCGTCCCGAATGATGCATTGGCGAAGTTCAAAATCGAATCGGTTTGTGATCAACCCCGTCGGATTGAGTAAATCGGATTTTTCGGTCTTTATTGAAATGCTGCCGATCTTTTGCCGAGGTTGATGGACGATGAATTGCCGCTGTTGACGTGACGGCAGGAAAGCACTGTCAAAGATCTGGCGATCGCCTTCCACGCGAATGTTTCCCAGAGTGACCGGACTACGCTCGTTCAGTTCCTCCCAAGATCCTGCGGTGCCATCGGGATAACGCATCACTTCGGCGTTGCCGGCAAACGACAAGCCTTCGGTGGGGCGTAGTCCTGCAAAATAGGTCGACTGGATTCGCTCACCCGCACTCTCGGACGCACCGTCGACCCAGGTCAATTGTCGGACTCGCGCCGATGTTCCGAAGCCGTCCGAGATGACTCCGTAGGTAAACATCAATGCAGTAGTGATGATTGCCAAAATCGGTGCGATCAAAAACATCAGATAGGTGCGACCACGTTTTGCGGTGCTGCGGTACGCAACCGGTCCCACGAGAATGACGAACAGGGCAAGCAGTCCCATGAAGGTGTAAACCGGAGGTTGTGCCACACCAGGAATCAGCCAGCGACCAAAACGCCGGTCACCAAGAATCGGATCGACACCTCGTCGCAACATGGGTGACACACGATGACCGAGCGTATGATCAATCACCCACCAATGCCGCGTGTTTGGGAATTCACCGTCGTCCGATTGCAACACACCAAACACGACACCAGCACCGAGGGGACGTAGCCAAATTTTTTGATTCCATCCTTCGTCGACCGGTTGGCTAGTGCCTTCGTTGAGGATGGGTTCACGCAAAATGTGGTTGAGTGCCAGTGACGTCGGCTTCTGTATCGGCAGCCCAAACGCATCGACAAATGCTTTTTCAGAAGCCGAGTCGTATAACGCGATCGATCCGCCGTTGAGTACCCATTGATGAATGGTTTCGTATTTTCCGTTTTGAATCGCGGCTTGCAGCGCGGGCTGGTCCAGGATGATTAAGTCATAGTTTTGGTAGCCTCGCCAATCGGTGGGCAACTCCGATTGCCCGACGACGTGGTGAGGACCGTTCTGCATGATCGTTTCCCAAAAGCGGGGATCTTGTCGCGGAGTTAGCATCGAGTCGCGAAATACCCGAATGTTCATCTCGCGTTCGCGAAACAGTAGTGGGCGGAGGTCAGGAAGCGTTCCGTAATCCACGGTATCGGTATCGGTAACAAACAGCCAATTCAATCGCTGTTCGTTATCGTAGAAATCGGTGTCGGCAGCACCTATGGTTGTGAAACAAGCTTCGAGCGGTCTGCCTTGTTCATAAACCGAAATTCGGTATTGATAGCCGGCGGACCACTTTGGCAAGTAGCGGGTCGCCTGTGCGAGGCTAGATCCTTGGGGTAGCAATAGCGGCACGTCCACTTGCAGGCCGTTGGTCGGAGGAAGTTGGCCGTTAGGATCCGTTTGAAAACGGATCGTCAATCGGCGGTCCGCCGCAAACGTGCTGGTCGATCGAGCTGCGATGTGAACGGGAATGTAGCCCGAGGACGGTTGCTCAGCGATTTGGATGTCGAGCGT
>CAXBHV010001620.1:0-2000 GCA_963974855.1 uncultured Rhodopirellula sp.
GACCTCTTTTCGGATACCCTCTAAGCCACTCACACATTTCCTGCAGTAGATTACCGCTCATGCATGAATCCGCGATTCAGCCTCCGCTTGTGGATCCCACTCCGATCTTTGAACTCTTTCGCGGCAGTTATGGCTCAGAGTTGCTAACCGCCGCCGTTGCTCATTTCGATCTGTTTGGGCGTCTTGCACAGCGCCCGATGAGCATTGACGAGCTTGGCAAGGAACTTGGGCTTCAACCACGCCCGACGAACGTGCTGATCACCGCATTGCGTGCGATGGAATTGCTCGAAGAGCGTGACGGGAAGCTCAATCTGACTGCGATTGCGTCTGAGCACCTCGTCCCTGGAGCACGCCTGGATTGTGGCGATTATTTGTCGCTCGCTGCTCAAGGTCCTGGGGTGATGTCGATGGTTCACCTATTGAAAAACAACAAGCCGCTGGGGGCCGATGACGATTCGGGAACGGCGTTTATCTATCGCGATGGAGCAAAGTCCGCGATGGATGCAGAGGCATCGGCGCGGCACTTCACCTTGGCACTTGCCGGGCGGGCCAAGAATGTGGCTCCAGCGCTCGCCGCAGTTCTGCCGATCGACGACGCCAAAACCATTTTGGATCTGGGCGGCGGCACCGGCATTTACAGCTATGCCTTGCTGCAAAAGCATCCTCAACTGCGAGCCGTCGTTTTTGATCGGCCCGACGTGCTGAAAGTCGCCAAAGAGTTCGCCGAAACGTACGGCGTGAGCGATCGCGTTGAACTGCAGCCGGGGAACATGTTTGCCGATCCTTTGCCGGAAAACGTCGATGCGGTGCTGTTATCAAACATTTTGCACGATTGGGACATCCCCGAGTGCAAGGAGTTAATCAATCGTTGCATTCGTACGTTGAAACCTGGCGGCCGATTGTTCATTCACGACGTCTTTTTAAACGATTCGCACGATGGGCCGTTGCCGATCGCCCTGTATTCCGCAGCCTTGTTCTCGTTGACCGAGGGCCGTGCGTATAGTGAAGCAGAATATCGGTCTTGGATGACCGAAGCGGGGCTGACGACCAAGGCCAAAGTGCCGACGTTGGTGCACTGCGGCGTGATCGAAGGCGTCGTGAAGTAGTTGGCGTCACATTGAGTGGCGGGCCGAGAAGTTTTTAGATGGATCTGATCGGCGAAGTATTGCGATGGCGTCAACAAAAAATGCGACGGACTGAAGAAGTCCGTCGCATTGCTTAAATCATTCGGCTGAGCTGCAAGTCACTACCAACGCAAACCAAATCGCTCGCCGCCCGTGTCGGTGTTGTTACCGCCACGAAGTGGGCCCTGGTGGGTTGGCTTGATTGCGACTTCACGCTGAGGCTCGTCCTCTTCGGCATCCGGTTTGGCGCTCGCATCAGCGGCCACAGGCTGGGCCGCTTTGATCGAGAGTGCGACCTTTTGCGAATCGCGGTCAAAGCTCAGAATCTTGACCTCGACTTCTTGACCTTCGCTGACAAAGGCATCGACCTTTGATACGCGATGATTCGCAAGTTCACTGATATGAACCAAGCCTTCAACGCCGGCTGTCAGTCGGACAAAGCAACCAAAGGGTGCGGTTCGCGTCACGGTTCCCTTGTGAATGGTACCAACCGCGAAGGTTGCTTCGGCGGTGTCCCATGGGTTTTCAAGCAAATCGCGATAGGACAATCCGATCTTGCCCGATTCTTTGTCGATTTTGTCGATGGTGACCTTCACCATCTGGCCCTCTTGGATCACTTCGCTTGGATGCTTGATCCGTTCCCAGCTTAGCTTGCTGACATGGATCAGGCCTTCGAGTCCACCAAGGTCGACGAACGCACCAAAATCTTTGACGTTGCGAACGATACCTTCCATGGTGTCGCCGACTTCAATTTTCTCGAGCTGCTCTTTGCGTTTTTCTTCGCGTTCACGTTCAAGTACCGCTCGGCGGCTAAGTACAAGGTTGCCACGACTCTCGTTCGATTCCGTGACGATGCAAACGAGTTTTTGGTCGACG
>CAXBHV010001621.1:0-2000 GCA_963974855.1 uncultured Rhodopirellula sp.
TTGTTGACCGTTCGGTTCTGCACGCGGGTATAGGCATCCTCGGCCGCAGGACGTGCATCATCCCAAGGCATCAGAGGGGCGCCGCCTTCCTCTTCCCAACGCTGACGCGCAATTCGCTCGCGGTCTGGCCAATCCTCGTTGACGTCTGGGTCAAACGATTCCCAGCCTGCTTGATACGCCGGAGCATAATCGTCGTAGCTGTACGCGTCGTTGTAATACTCGCGGTTCTGATGCTCGTCTCGCCAATAGGCGACTTCGACGGTGGGATCGATATTTTCTGCGACCGCCTTGCCTGCCAAACCACCCGCGATCCCTCCGATCACGGCTCCCGCGACCGTACCCACAGGACCGGCAACGGCGCCAGCAACAGCACCTGTCGCCGCACCGCCGAGTGCCGCTCCAACCCCTGTCCCCACCGGATGTGATCCCGCTTCGCCTGTGATCGGGTCTTCGTTTCGCAACTCTTCGCGTTCCTCTTTGGTCCGCGCGTTCTCAACTCGTTTGTTTTTATTGGCCATCGCCTAACTTCCCGTTTTTAATGTGAGAGCGAATACAACCGCGGCGAGAAGCTCGAAGCGGCTGGCGACCTCAATCGCAAAACTTTAATAATGCATTTGCTGTGCCGGTCGTTGCCCGCCGCGTTCCCCACTAAACACGATTTGTAATTCTGGCGAATCTAGCGATATCGCCGCAGGTTGAAGGCGACCGAATGCGAGAAAACCCTGCTTGAAACGCAGCCAAATTGAACGAAAAAGAGACTGATGGATCCTGCAAAGTCGGCAGAAATCGGCGAAAAAACTGCGTACTCCCCGCTTTCTGGCCTCCCGCAGTCCCATGGATAGCCCCCCCACTAACCGGTACAGTGTCGTTTTGTTCCCTGCACCGCAGTAGATCGCCTCCGATGTTTGGCTGGGAACGCTTCCGTTGCCATCCCGTTATCGAGAACTCCGTTGCCTGTCCACAGCGTCTCCTTTGTCATTCCGGTATTAGACGAGAGTGAATCGTTAAGAGCTCTGCATGCCGCCATTGCAGAGGTTTGCCAGACGGAACAAATCCAACGCCAGATCGTGTTTGTCGACGATGGTTCGAGCGACGATTCGTGGCAGGTGATCGAAGAGATCGCAGCCGCCGATCCCTCGGTTTGTGCGATCAAACTTCGCCGCAATTTTGGCAAGGCCGCTGCCTTGTCCGCGGGTTTCGAAGTGGCGAAGAACGAAATCGTAATTACGATGGATGCCGACCTACAAGACGATCCCAAAGAAATCCCACGCTTCCTCGAACAACTCGATATGGAAAAGGATGTCGTCAGCGGTTGGAAACGGGTGCGGCACGATCCCTGGCACAAAGTACTGCCGAGCCGAGTGTTCAATTGGTTGGTCAGCCGGATGACGGGGGTCCATTTGCACGATCACAATTGCGGATTCAAAGCGTACCGCCGCGAGATTTTTGACGAAGTCAAACTGTACGGCGAGCTACACCGCTTTGTACCTGTGTTGTCCGCAGCAAAAGGGTGGCGAGTCGGAGAAATCGAAGTCGAACATCACGCTCGCAAGTTCGGTCGCTCGAAATATGGCGTGTCACGACTGATCAAAGGCTTCCTCGACCTGATGACGATCTACTTTCTAACCGGCTACTCGCGACGTCCCCTGCATCTGATTGGTACCGCGGGAATGTTCTTCTTTACATTTGGTGGATTAGGCATCGTCGGCTTGTCCGCGTGGTGGGTGATCAGCCGTGCGAGTGCGTCGATCAACGTCATTCATCTACATGAAACCGCAATCTTCTATTACTGCATCGTTGCGGTTCTGTTGGGAGCCCAATTTTTGCTTGCTGGCCTACTGGCGGAATTGATCGTTTCGCTCTCTCGCGATTCGCAAACGCCGTTTAGTGTTGCTAAACGGATCGGTGACCAAAACAAGCAAGCCTAAATGTCACGTTGCCATTGCCGACTTTGATTTTGCAAAGACGACAGCGCTACCCCGCATTCCCTTCATACACTC
>CAXBHV010001622.1:0-1999 GCA_963974855.1 uncultured Rhodopirellula sp.
TGAAGGCTCCGTTCGACCTCTCCCCCAACGAAGTTGGTGGAGAGGTGGCAGAAAAGTTACGTAGCCGAAAATCACAACAAGCCAAAAGTTTTAGCGGACCAGGCTAGCGCCCAAACGCAACGCTGTGAAGCATTTTTTCTTATAGGGTTTGTGCTAATTTAGCGTAGCGGAAGTCGTCAAGACTTTCGTTCCATGGTGTATGCTCCCCCGAAACTCTTGACGAGTTCCGCTACGAAATGCTTCACAGCATTGGCCAAACCGCTAACGGGATTTCACTCAATGATTCCTGACTACTTGCTTCACTTCCAATCTTGCGAATCATGGATCGTTGTAAGAAGTGAAAGCTAATTCCAATTGATTCGCGGCTGTTGGCGTGTCGAAAAGAAATGTCACTCGTCGCTCAGAATGCGAGGGTAGATAGTTGATAGTCAATTCACGTTCGTCTTGACCATTGCGAGTTGCCCGCACCACCAAATCCGATACGGGGCGACCACCCTGATTGTGGACGATGACGGAAACAGCGTGGTTGTTTCCTGCCGCTTCCATCTGCTCAATTTCCGCCGTGAACCAAGGTGGCCCTTGTTCGGCAACCGCTCGGTATCCCAGAAAGCAGAATGTCCCACCAACCAGGACAGCCCCAATGGCGGCGACGATCCATTCGCCGATTGGAATGCGGTCTTGCGTTTCGTTACGGGATTCACTGCTAGATGCGGATTCATTCATGATGGATTTCAGAGGATCAAGCGGGCGGCAGCGGCGCCGACGGCGGCAGGCATCGCCAATACCGTTGTCGACATGACAACTTCATCAAACGCGGTGTACTCCGTTCGTCCAAATACCCAAAGGCAAAACAGACTCACGAGCAAGGCGACTGCATATCCCGGGATCGTAAATCGAATGAAGACACTGGTTGCCGAGTGTTCCTCGGGAATTGACACCTGACCGTGAAACTTCAGGTTGAAAACGAAAGCGTGCATGATGACAAGTGATAATGAGACCAACACGATTCCATGCCATGCGGTCATCTTGAACGCAACTAAAATCACCTCTTCCGTCGGCGCGACATTGAGTGCTAAGAAAATTGCCCCAGCCAACATGAGAAACATTTCGCGGAAATAGCAGCCGAGATTGTTGTAAGCGTTTTTGATCGATTTTTCTTGCCGTTCATTGTGTGCTTGGTGTGCGTCTTCTCCCGACATTTGACTCGACGCTAACACGGCACCGTAACTAGCTGCCATCGCCAGCAGAATAATTTTGCCCACGATCTCATCCAGTGTCGCGTTGATTGGTTTTAAAACCGCCAGCACGATCAAAATAGTGGCTGCGATTACCAAACCAACGCAGTAGGCAACGAAGGCATCAATAATCGCACCGAGAATTCCAACTGGCTCTTCAAAGCCGCTATAAAATGCGAGCCCCACAAGGATTGGAATCAACGCGGACAACAACGCGGCGATCTGCAGCGGCCGCATTGTAAATCCCATCCACCACATTTCCATCGTCATCAGCATTGGTAACGAAAACAACAATGCACCCCCGGCTGCTCTGCCTAATCCAACTACGAATGGGCGGGGAAATATTTGCCGCGTGGATGACCGATTGTGGCGATTCACATGAGGTCCTGATTTCAATGTAGGTTTCCACAGCCTTTTTGAAGTCTTGAAACGATCGAAAACGACTAACAACAAGCGATTGTCATACCAAATGCAGCACCTTGGCACCGAAGTATCGGGGCGGAATTCACTAGTTCAGGTCAACGCAGACAGGAATCGGAAGGTTGCAGGACCGTTAAAGAATTACCCGATGTTTTCGGCGCAGTTCATCACAGCGGATGACTGTGATACAATACCGCACCTTCCCTTTAGCGATCCGCCCCTTTAAGCAGTTAGGCAGGAGTCTTTCGGAAAATTGGCCGTTTTGGCGCTAGCCGCGGTTCCGGCGCTGAACCGTGGCTAGCGGGCTGTTGATTTAATCGAAATGCAAATCGCAGTAGTGAGCC
>CAXBHV010001623.1:0-1998 GCA_963974855.1 uncultured Rhodopirellula sp.
CCAGCCGACGCAGGAGGTATTCGCAGACTCACCAACGAAATGGTCATACCGAGGTGTTGATGCACAGCTGGAGTTTCATCTCCGAGCCGCCGGCCCGGCGTATGCCCTTACACTGCACCAAAACGGCGCTGCCCAAAAAGCAAAGCGGGTTCGAGAATGATCCGTCAAGTCGGGGGTATGCCGAGCGTGTGCTGCTAGAGCATATAAAAATTGATGTGGGATGTTGGGCCGGTTCCCACCGGCCAATTGCGAGCTCGCCGGTGTAAAGCTTTCTGCGACTTACTTAAAGATGCTCTAAAAACTGTCTTGTCTCCGGCACGTCCAAGTTATCCAACTTCAAAACGGACGCGTCCGGTTATGATGGTGATTGCTCAGCGGCCCGGGCGATAACGAAGTGCTCTAAGCCCGACTCTCATATAAAGCGATCCGGCGGAGTCGATAGGCTCGCTGGAAGGTGTGTCGGGCGAATAAGGCCTGGACTCCGATCTCTGGCATTAGATTCAATTTGTCCCATAAAGGAAGAAGAGTGAAGTTCCTGTTTTTAAGCATTATTGCCGCATTCGTGTTTTCAAACCCGGCGTCAGCGCAGACCTCCAGTCCCATCCGCGTGCTCATCGTCGATGGACGCAACAATCATGCTTGGCAGGGCACTTCCACAGCGCTGAGGTCGATGTTGTTGCAAACGGGGGCTTTTTCGGTGGATGTCACGACAGCTCCAAATTCCTATTCGGCTCGGCGTCCCCAACGTCCGGCAAAGGATGCTTCCGAGCAAGAAGTTGCCGACTACGATGCGTCGATAAAGATTTGGCAGACCGCCGAACGCAATTACGAAGCTTCTCTCGATGGACAGTGGGAACAGTGGCGACCCAAGTTTTCTGATTTTGACGTTGTCATCGATAACTACAACGGCCCGGATTGGCCAGTCGAAGTCAAAGCCGAATTGGTGCAGTTCGTGCACGGTGGTGGCGGGTTGATTGTGCTGCATGCAGCCAACAATTGTTTCGCGAACTGGACCGAATTCAATCGCATGATTGGTTTGGGCTGGCGAAAGCATGATCAAGGCATCCGGGTGACGATTGACGATGCGACTGGCAAGCCAATCATGCAACCCGCAGGTGAAGGACCTGACTCAGGGCATGGATCGAAGCATGCGTTTGCGGTACGGACTCGCGATACAGATCACCCGATCATGCGCGGGATTCCGTTGGATTGGATGCATGGCACCGACGAACTTTACCACGCTATGCGTGGACCGGCTGTGGGTGTGCAAGTATTGGCGTCCGCTTTAGCAGCGAAGAAGCAAGGTGGAACGGACGAACATGAACCTGTGATCTGGACGACGGACTTTGGCAAAGGCCGCGTTGTCACGAACTCACTCGGGCACTACTGGTCCACAGGCGGACTCGGCGATCGTACGCGACATTCACTTCACTGCGTTGGTTTTCAAACCACGATGGCTCGCAGTTGCCAGTGGGCGGCGGGACGTGAAGTGACACTGGATGTACCTGAGGAATTTCCCACTGCAGATACGATGTCGATCGTTTCGCCGGACGACATGCACTGGACCGCGGATGGTGAGACATTGTCGCTGGCGCCACAAGCAATCGCTGACGCGAGCGAGAGGGCCGCAATGAAGAAGCAACGTAATCCGTATGCGATGCTTTCACCCCAAGAATCACTCGCGACGTTCGAGTTGCCCGATGGTTATCGAGCGGAGTTGATGCTGGCCGAACCCGAGATTCGCGAGCCCGTGCTGGCGGTTTGGGACGGCAACGGGCGAATGTATGTCGCCGAGATGCGAAGCTACATGCAGGACGAACTTGGCACGGGAACCAAAAATCTTCGTAACGGACGGATCTCGCGACATGAAGACACTAATGGCGATGGCACGCTAGACCGTCACACGGTCTTTGTTGCCGGGTTGAATTTGCCAAGAATGATCTTGCCGCTGGACGACCGAATTGCAGTGGTCGAAACCGACTCGACCGACATCCATTC
>CAXBHV010001624.1:0-1996 GCA_963974855.1 uncultured Rhodopirellula sp.
CAGCGGCAAAACCGTGATGCTGCAAGACATCGCAACGGGAATCACACAAAACCATCCCGATGTCAAATTGATTGTCTTGCTGGTCGACGAACGCCCCGAAGAAGTCACCGACATGCGTCGCAATGTACTTGGCGGCGAGGTCGTCGCGAGCAGCTTGGATATGGACGTCGAAAGCCATGTTCGCCTCAGCCAACTGGTAATTGACCGAGCGAAACGACTGGCCGAAATGGGCCAAGACGTCTTCTTGATGCTCGACTCGATCACTCGACTTGCTCGCGCTTTCAACAAATGGGTTGGGCGTGGCGGTCGCGGCGGAGCAACGATGACCGGTGGACTGGACATCAAAGCGATGGACATTCCGAAGAAACTGTTCGCTACCGCTCGGGCGTTCCAAGAAGGCGGCTCGCTAACGATTATTGGCACCGCGCTGATTGACACCAATAGCCGCATGGACGAAGCGATCTTCCAAGAGTTCAAGGGAACGGGCAACATGGAATTGGTGCTCGACCGACGACTCGCCGATCGCCGTGTTTGGCCATCAATCGACATCAGCCAAAGTGGAACTCGACGCGAAGAATTGCTTCACGACGAAGAGACTTACGAAGCGGTGACGATGTTGCGACGCACGCTCAGCAGCATGCACCCCGTCGACGCGATGGAACAATTGACCAAGCAACTTGGCCGATTCGACAGCAACGACGAATTCATCAAGCTGATCAGTGGCGCGAAAACGTCACTCTAGCTTGCATGAAAAGCTTCGTTGTCGACCCACTGCCAGGCAGCATTCCCTACGAAAACCATCGCTCGATTCGCGTCAAAGCTAAGTTTTCGGGAATGAAGTTCATCGACTTCCTTGGCGAATACCACCCCCCGACGCCACGCGATGCGTGGCTCGGCTGGATCAACGCGGGTGAAATCCTCATCGACTCGTTCCCGGTACGCGCCGAGAGAATCGTGCGCGAGGGAGACCACTTCACTCATATCATGAGCGACGTGGTTGAACCCGACGTCAACTCGGCGATCACCATTCTTCATGAAGATGAATCCATCATCGTCGTTGAGAAACCAGCGCCGCTGCCGATTCACCCGAGCGGTCGATTTCATCGCAACACGCTGTCTTGGATGCTCGAGCGATACTACGACGGCGAAAAACTTCGCGTCGCCCATCGACTCGACGCCAACACGACTGGCGTTGCCGTGCTGTGCCGCACCGCAGCGGCGGCCGGCTTTGTGCAGCCCCAGTTTGAACGACGTGAAGTCCAGAAACTCTATCTTGCACGCGTATCCGGCACCGTCCCTTGGAACGAACACCGCTGCGACCTATCGATCGCTCACGCCTCCGACGTGATGAAACGACGATTATCAGTGGGAGCACGTGTGACGTGCGAAAGTGGCCAAGAAGCCCGCACCGATTTCAAAGTCATCCAGCGGTTGTCTGACAACACAACTCTGGTGCAAGCCATTCCACTCACGGGCCGAACGAACCAAATTCGCGTTCACTGCTGGTCACTTGGATTCCCCATTCTTGGGGACTTGCTGTATCTGCAAGACAAACAAATTGGCGAACAACAAACGCACACGATGACCGATCCGCCGATGTGCTTGCACGCTCACCGATTAACATTCTGTCACCCGGCGAGCCAAGCAGCGGTGACCTACGAGAGTTCGCCACCGAAGTGGTGGCGAATTGAAGCAAAAGCATAACGAATCTTTGGCAGCAATGAGTGCCGTGAATCGCTCGAGGCGTCGATTTAAATTGCTTAGGTAGCGAAACGCGTGCGTAAGTTTCAGTCACCACGAAAAACGAAAGTCTTGACGACTTCCGCTACAACCGAATGCGTCACTTATGAAATCAAGGTTCTCCGTGATTCAACGCTTTGATCGCGGAGCGATCAGCGACAATCCGCCTTCTAGACGCTGCCCTGAGCCCACTGGCCATCAATGTTGCGCCAAGTGTCACTGGTCGGCGGTGCATCTTTTAGCAACTCAGGCAGCC
>CAXBHV010001625.1:0-1993 GCA_963974855.1 uncultured Rhodopirellula sp.
GAGGGGGCGCGTTTGCGGGCCGTCCTTGTAGCCGCCAATTGTGATCCCGCCGGGGCAAGCCCGGAGCGGAAATCGTTGCTAACAATTCTGTGTAGATAAATAAGGCGCTAGCCGCGGGCAACTTTCTACTATACCGACGCTGTTCATAAACCATCTGCCCCGTCACCAATCCCAACGGCCCTGCGGCAAACATCGCAACGAAAAACAGGTGACGAAAATTCAAAGACTTGGAAGTCCTTTGCTAAGCTGGGGCAGCGAGGTCAGCACGCGTGCAGAGCGCCGATCAAATTCATTTGACAAGCTGATGCGACAAGCCGATTAATGACGGTTTGATTCTATGCGTTGATCGGATCACGGGGCTGCCGCCAGTGCAAAACAAAACGTTATGATCGCGGAACGATCAACGACGATACATCGGCTGACAATAGATCGGATATAGTGTGGTCCACCTACCGACATCTCGCCCCCCCTCGTCTGCCGACGAGAAACTACCCGCCTTAATCGCCCACCTAATTTTGCCATGACGACACAAATCTATGCTTCTCGTTTATTGCTACGAGCTCTGGCCCTCGTTTTCGCAGCCACGCCACTGTTCACCGGCTCTCTGCACGCCGAGGCCACGGACGCTGAGAGACCACTATTCGCCTACGTCGGCACATTCAGCTCGCCGCTCCGCGACATGTTGCCAACGCAAGTCGATCTGCCGCCGGGTAATGGCCGAGGCATTCATATTTTTAAGATCAACCGTGACACGGGAGCGATGACTCCCGCCGGGACTTATCGAATGGGAACGAGTCCCAGCAGTTTGGTGATCAGCGCCGACGGAACCCGTCTGTATTCGGCCAACGAGACCGATCGAGTTGGCGAGGACAAACAAGGCTCTGTCAGTGCCTTTGCGATCGATCACCAGAGCGGTCAATTAACACTGCTCAACTCCGTCCGCTCGGGTGGCGCCGGACCGACATACGTCAGTATCGATCCGACGGGTCGGCACGTATTGGTCGCGAACTATTTCGGCGGTTCCATCGCAGTGCTGCCGATTTTGGGCAATGGCACGTTGGGTGACGCCAGCGACGTACAAGTGGACGAAGGCGAGATTGGGCCGACCACGGCAACCCATGCTCCCAAGGGCAGCTTTGCCATCAGCGGCCATGACCGCACTCATGCTCACATGATCCAGACTGATGCCTCGGGGCGTTTTGTCTTGCATGCAGACTTGGGATTAGACAAGATTTTCGTCTGGAAGTTTGATGCGATAAAGGGCGTGCTTACACCCAATGATCCCGCATCGATCTCGTTGCCTCCGGGTGACGGTCCCCGACACTTCCATTTTCACCCCAACGGTCGTTGGTTCTATTCGATCCAAGAAGAGGGATCGACGATTGTGTTGTTCGACTACGACCAGCAAACGGGCCGGCTGACCGCGCGGCAAACCATTTCAACATTGCCGTCGGAGTTCGCCGGCAGTAATTTTTGCTCAGAAATCCTGGTTTCTGCTGACGGCAAGTTTGTTTACGCAGGCAATCGATTGCACGACAGCATCGGGATCTTCTCGGTCGGCGACGATGGCGAACTGAGTTATGTTGGCGAAGAATGGACGCGAGGCAATTACCCGCGAAGTTTTCAGTTCGATCCCACCGGCAATTTTCTGTATTGTTGCAACCAACGCGCAGACCACATCGCTGTGTTCCGCGTCGATCGCCAGAGCGGCGGTTTGACCTTTACCGACCACTACGCACCCGTCGGTAACCCATCGTGTGTCGTGTTTTTAGATCTCGCCAGCGGAAGCAAATAAAGCAGTCAGCATCTCAAACCGTGCCGGGGACGTCAAAGCACGGACCGACGCATTTGTGAGCCGCGACGCGTAAGCGGCCGGGTCGTTTGCATTACCCGGTGCCTTACGGCCCACGGCTCACAATTGCAATCTGAATTCCGATGGAGTCGACACGCCGTGTAAGATCCACGACGCCAGTGACTTGCTTTCTCGCGTATT
>CAXBHV010001626.1:0-1992 GCA_963974855.1 uncultured Rhodopirellula sp.
CTTACTGCAAGGTGCAGCCACCTTCGTTCGTCTTCCCGCTCTGGCGCGAGAATTAGAGAAGGTTCCCGCTCGCGCTGAATTACATATCGATTTTAGTGAGCTTGACTACATTGATCACGCCTGTCTGGACTTGTTGATGAACTGGGCGAAGCAACACGAGTCAACGGGCGGCAAACTTGTCATCGACTGGCAGTCGTTGCATGCACGCTTCAATCCCGACACAGCAAAGAATGGCGCCCCTGCATCCGAATCGGTTGGCGGTCCCAATGAATCCGTGGGCGAGTCCACTGTTTCTCAATAGAACGAAAAATGAAGGAAGTCAGTCATGCGTCATTTACTTGTTCCCACGGACTTCAGCGAATCCGCGCACGCGGCGCTGCAATATGCCGTTGGGCTATGCAAAGACCTCGAGGGGAGAATCACACTGCTGCATGTCAGCCATACAGAGAGAGTCACGGAAACACTGATGGGCCTCGATGCAATCGAGAACCTTTCCAGGACGCTCAGTTCGCCGTCGGGTTCTGCAGGATTCGCACCTTCGTTCAATGTTGAAGAGTTGAAGACGGCGGTGCAACAGAAGCTTGACGCGTGCGTCGATGCGACGTCGGACGAGAACGTGAGTATCGAGACCGCATTTGCGGAAGGCAGGCCATCCGTCAAGATTGTCCAGTACGCTCGCGATCACAACATTGACCTGATTGTCATGGGAACGCACGGTCGCGGCCCCGTAGCGCAGTTTTTTCTCGGCAGCGTGGCCGAAAATGTCGTTCGATCAGCGGACTGTCCCGTCCTGACCGTTCGCGAACACTCGCAAGCTTGTGACCCCGCGAAACAAGGCTAATGGCAAGTGAGGAATCCGCTCACACAATTGACAAGAGCATTCTGCAAAATGCTCTAGAATGGCCAGATTGCAAAGATCGCATAGGGATGAAAGATTGCGCGGAGATAAGCGAATGACTCGCGAGGTGCAAGAACAGGATTGGGTGAGAGCCGATCCAAGTGCGGTTGACGTCACAGCTGGAATCGACGAGACCGCCTTTCGACGCGAGGATCCCATCGTCTGATGGCTGACGCTCCTTAGCCCATTTGTCTTCACCGCATCCGTAGTGTTTTTCGTTTGGGAAATGGCAAGGCCACGTGTGACGTGGCAATGGATCTCGACGGCTGTCGCGGCGTTTTTCTTCTTCGGCAAGTTCGTCATCTTGGGCGGCAGCATCACAGTGGTTGCCGCAATCCTCTATCTGCTGAACTATCGCTACCGTCAGCTTAAAGAACGTCAAACCTAAACCACTTTCAAAAATGAGATGCCACCGGCTAGTGGGGCTTTTCAGTTGCGGGGTCGATCGTGGAATACTCTTTTGAAACAGCGGCTGATCCTGCAACGGTTTCACGTTCTAATGTGTCGATCTGCGAGAGGTAGCGTTTGTAGTCAGCGGAGTTGTCAGCAGAGTAGTTCAGGTTTTTGAACAGACCGGTTAGGTTCGTAAAATAGTCGCGGACCCGTTCCTTGTTGTCGAACTCGTACTGTCGATCGATCAATCGTTTGCACAACAGGAACATCTTTTTTTGCCGCTCCGCAGAAACAGACACGTCGACTTTGTCAAACGCATCCTGCTGCAAAAAGACCATGTCTAAGAACAATGCCTTTTGATAGATGACGAAATCTTCGGTCGTAATTCCTTCTTCGCCAGTCACCTGCATCATTTGCGACACATCGTCGCCATTCCGCAGTAAGTCGTGTAACGCTGTTACGGAACGCGTCCAGTTTGGATCAACGTTTTTGTCAAACCAGGGCTGCAGTTGTTCACGGTAACGGGACCAGGAAATCAACGGATCAATCGCCGGATAGAATCGTTTGTAGGCCCGCTCATAGGAAAGTGCCAGAAAGCACTTCACGGTGCTCAGCGTGGACTGTGTCACGGGCTCCTCGAAGTTACCGCCGGCCGGCGAAACGCTGCCGATTAACGTCAGACTGCCACTTGATCCATCGGG
>CAXBHV010001627.1:0-1991 GCA_963974855.1 uncultured Rhodopirellula sp.
ATTTTTTTAAAATGTTGCAAATGCAGATCACCGGCCGGTATTTGAGACTCCCTCCACACTCGCCACAGTAGTGAGCTGCATTCGGAGGTTGCAGCTCAGCGCCTATGAGAAAAACCGTCGTTACCACAAACAACCTGGCTGCGAATTCGCACGGAGGGCAGCGGGGAATCCAAAACTCATTCTGCAAACCGATAGAATCTGCAGCAACGAACTGTACCTCGCCAACAAAACATGGATTAGAATCAAGGCAATTAAAAACGAGTCTCCAGCGTGGAGTCTCCTTCCCATAAAGTACGACACCGAGTCGTACCTAACTCCGTTGCACGACTCAGCCAAAATGCCCCGCAAGCCGAAAACGCCTGTAAAAGACTTCTTCGCAGGTGCAGCGTTGCTCGCTGGCTTTGGCCTACTGTATCTTCTGTTCTGGCTCTTGGCGTTGCTCGCAATCGCTGGCATGATTTTCTTTGGGTTGACGGTCTTTACCAACTGGAACCTCGGCGCACGACTTGGGTGCAGCTTGCTTTCGGCGTTCATCGCCATGAAGATTCTCTGGTTCATTTCGGAAACGCTTGATCTGATTCCAGCCTCTTGGATCGACGGCAAAAAGAACACGAAACCTTGCCCTGAATGCGGCAAGAATCTGCGGACTGCGTTGGCGCAACAGTGCATGCACTGCGGCGCCGATTGGCACACGTAGAGTCGTGCAACTTTTTAGGGTTTGAGGACAGCGAGGTACGAGCCTGTTCCCAAACCCATGTTCAAGGCGAGCCACTTCGTGGCGGGAGGCGGGTGGATCGTCAACGCGACGTCGTATGACACGACGAATCGCTAGTGGGGAGTGCAGCTCGATGCATCGCAGTGCCCCAGAGGGAGTGCTATAGTCAGGAGAAAACAGGAAGATGGGTGACAGAAAAATGGTGACGCTGCATTTAGGGACTGACCATATTTCTGTCCCTCATCTTTCTGGAAATTCAACTTTGCTTGATTGATCAATGAAGCGATGCTTCGCAAGGTCAACTCCTACACACTGAACTTATTAGCAACCCACAGCGTCTTGCCTGCAAGAATGGAATAGAATCGGGGCAATCAGAAGCGAGCCTCCCGCGTGGAGTCTCCTCCCCATAAAGTACGACGCCAAGTCGTACATAACTCCGTTGTGTGACCCTCCGAATGGAATCTGACAATCAACCCGGCCTTTCGCTCGGCGTCATATGGTACGACGACGACATTATCGAGCTCGAGTGCAGGGTCGTGTATCGCGGCTTTAGTGGCGTGTCGACTTGCTACACAATTCCCGAGAACATGATCGCATTTGCTGACTCACTCGACTCGCTCGCCCAAACTGCTGATGGGCACGCTACATTCGATGCAGGACTTGAGGATGGTTCCAAACGGATTGCCCTCCGCGCTTACACCATTGACCTTGCTGGGCACCTAGCTATTCACGTTGCGATGGCAACTGACGGCTATGACCGCCGCCCCGAGGAAGTTTGGCGAATCGAACTCGAAATGAAAACGGAATCATGGCCGATGTCAAAATTCGCGCAGCAGCTACGTTCGGTCGTGGACGCTCGTGAGGGCGTTGCGTTTTTGCCAGCCATATCCTGAATTGCCGGTCACACAACATGTTTTTTTGCGCTGAGGCCTTCGGCTTTGACTCGGCATCGTCTGTCGATTTAAAACCTTTAGTCGCTTTGTAAGGTATCGTTTTGTCTCGCATTTAGGAGAAAACAGGAAAATGGGTGACAGGAAAATGAAGATGCTGCATTTGGGGCTAACCATTTTTCTGTCCCTCATCTTCCTGTAAATTCACTTTTGTTTGATTGATCGTTGAAGCGATGTTTCGCAAGGTCAATTCCTACACACTGAACTTATTAGCAACCCACAGCGTCTTGCCTGCAAGAAAAGAATCGGGGCAATCAGAAGTGAGCCTCCAGCGTGGAGTCTCCTCCCCATAAAGTACGACGCCAAGTCGTACATAACTCCGTTGT
>CAXBHV010001628.1:0-1991 GCA_963974855.1 uncultured Rhodopirellula sp.
ACTCAACGTATGCGTGAACTAGTCGATGCTTGCTTTACCGGCATCTGGATCGAGTCATGCGAAAGCGAAGATGCGATTGGCGAACTGGCACGATTGTGTGGTGATGAGGACTGGCAGCTTGTGTTGTGGGATGTCAATCGTGGTATGCACGGCTTTGGCGGCAGTAATGTTGGTATCGAAGCGGCGGATCCGCTCTCGGCCGTGGCCTCGCTCCGCTCCTTGGCCGGCGGCGATGGCACAACGATCCTCGTGCTCAAGAACTTTCACCGGTTCTTGCAATCAGCGGAAGTTGTGCAAGCGGTGTATCGAGCCGTGGTAGAGGGTAAGACGGCTCGCACCTTCGTGGTCATATTGTCACCTACCGTCCAGCTGCCCACCGAACTGGAGACGCTTTTCGTTACGGTCGATCACCCTCGTCCGGGACGCGAACAACTGGAGGAGATCGCACGCGGGGTTGCAACCGCGGAGGGTGAGTTGCCAGAAGGAAACGAACTGCAAACGGTTCTGGATGCCGCGGCTGGGTTAACACGTCTGGAAGCGGAGAACGCGTTCTCGCTTTCATTGGTGCGGAACCAGAAGCTTCAGCCGTCGGCGATCTGGGAGATCAAGACTCAGACACTGAAGTCGTCGGGCTTGTTGACGCTGCACCGTGGCGAGTCGGATTTCAATAGTCTGGGAGGGCTGTCTTCGCTGAAGGCATTTACCCGTCGAGCATTGTTGAGGTCGCGCCATGGTGGAGCCGTACGGGCACGCGGTGTGCTGCTGTTGTCGCCGCCGGGTTGCGGCAAGTCGGCTTTCTGCAAGGCACTAGGGCAGGAAGTCGGCCGCCCGGTCCTCAGCTTGGACGTCGGCAGTCTGATGGGTTCGCTCGTTGGACAGTCCGAGGAGCGCACTCGCCAAGCCCTCAAAACTGTCGATGCGATGGCACCCTGTGTGCTAATGATCGATGAAGTCGAAAAGGCATTCGCGGGCGCTGCAGGCGGGGCCAACGACAGTGGCGTGTCCTCGCGGATGATGGGCACGTTTCTGACGTGGCTGAACGATCACCAGTCTGACGTGTTTGTCTCCTGCTCAGCCAACGGGATAGAGCGACTGCCGCCTGAGTTCTGTCGTGCCGAGAGATTCGATGGTGTTTTCTTTCTCGACCTTCCCGGCCGGCAACAGAAGGACGAAATCTGGCGACTGTACCGCGATCAGTTCGGGATCAGTGCCGACGAGGTGCTTCCTGAGGACGACCAGTGGACCGGAGCGGAGATCAAGTCTTGTTGCCGACTGGCGGCATTACTCGATACGCCATTAACCCAAGCGGCCGAGAATGTGGTTCCCGTAGCTGTCACTTCTGCGGAATCGATCACTCGTTTGCGACAGTGGGCCGACCCTCACACCACAGAAAAGCTCCGTCGCTTACAAAGCGTAGGCGTTTCGTGTTGTCACACCAAAAGGTGTTCTGGTAGGAGATGCAAATCCCGGGGATCAATTCTGGGATCGAGCGACATTAATCATCGCAACTTGATATGTTTCTGTCGCGGTGAATCGCCCCCTCTGACTTACATGCTAAGCCTTCATTGGACGCCACTGGTTTCCGGCGAATGAATCTCGACCTTGCATGGATCGTCCGATTGGAACGGTCAAAATGTATCTCGCGTGATCGCAACAGCGGTTCAACCGCCGGGATGAGAAACACGAGAACCCCGGGCAAACCGAGCAAAGTGAATCCCCACGCTCCACCACGAGCGAGCCAAAACAACCCCCAGGTTGCGGCAAAGAAGTAGCAGGTTAGCGTGATTGAGGTCGCATGCGCTTCGCGATCACGAACTGTGACATGATCATCGCATGAATTAAGTATCACTGCGGATTTGTCTTCCTCGACGAACGGTACGCGTAACCGGGAACGCGCGGGAAAGTCTCTAACGGCCAAATTGCTTAGCTCGCGTTCTCAGGGCGAGTAGAACGGAGTCTCTCGGATGTTAGGATACGCTTTGTGTTCACGG
>CAXBHV010001629.1:0-1990 GCA_963974855.1 uncultured Rhodopirellula sp.
TATGTACTCGACGGATTTATTTGGCGGCGAAAGACAAGTCGGCGACTCTCCGAGATGGTGTCCTAAGCCCGAAAGCCTACGAGATCGGACCTCCCCGAAACTTGTTTTGGGGAAGGTCATTCTTTTTCACTCATCGCTTTTTTTTTACCGCCATGCCGGAACTCCGCTTCGCTACGGTCCGCGCTACATGCTCCGCTACGGTCCGGGCTACACGCGAGCGGCTTTAATGTGTCAATCAAACAAGTCACTCGGGATGCTACTCCGACGATTTAGACCCTACGGATTCCAGTGAGTCGATGTACAACAGGACTTCTTCGAACGAGGCGTCCTGAAAAAAATGAACTTGGGCGTCGGCGGCAAGGCATTCAAAATGCGTCGTTCCCGTGCAGACACCTGGGCAGAAGCCTAGAAAGGTAAAGATAAAATGGCGAACGTCGCCATCCCCCTCTGAATTCCCGCCCGGAAGATCGTTCCATTTTGCAGCCCAGGTCGACTTGAGCACTTCGTATGCTTCACATAATTCCAGTGAGTCGAGATCGATCGAATGCTCGGCTGTCGCTTCGTCTCCTTTGCTGCGAAACTTTCGCTGGACACAAACGGCGAGCTGGATCACCGCGGTGCCATCCACGCCCGCATTTCCGTCTACGCCATACTGTGTTGCGTGAAACGTGACGTAGCTGTTGTGGATCCGTGGGACGAGCACCGCTCCTGTGGAATGCACGGACGGTTTGACACTAAGCTCGAGCTTCTCGACTTGATTGGTCGAAGGAACCTTCGCTTCGTCAACCTCTGCATCTTCAGCAACCCCAAGTATTGGATCACTGGCAATTCCAGCGGCCACGGCGGTCATCAGCGAAGCTTTTTGCAGAAATGCTCGGCGGTTGGGTGAATTTGTCTGAGGTGAATCATTTACGGTGGGCAGAGACATGTTAAAGAACCTCCGTTTGTGGGACTGAGACAACCATCGCGTCGAGAATTAATGCTGAAAAGCATTCGTCACGATGGGAGTTTACGTTATTGCGAGCGAATTCCTTTCCCTTCCATTGCTTTGTGGCAATCGGATGTGTTCGAGGGGGCGATTTCGGAACTAGATGCGTTTGCATCTTCGAACGGACAGACCTTAACGGATGGCAATCGTTCCATTAAAAAATAGACACCTGTGTTGTCGATCTTTTTGAATCCCAACCGGTCATAGAGATGTTTTGCAGGGTTGTTGTGTTCAACGTGAATCCGCACCGGCAAGTGAGCCTCGTCGGCTTCGCCCAGGATCTGATGCATGATCCGTCCGCCAATTCCTTTGCCACGAAACGGTGGCAGCAAAGCGATATCGACGATTCGAAATTCGTTATCACGACGCTGTAAGTACAGTCGTCCCGCCGGTTCGCCATCCACCAAAATCACATCGAACGCCGCATCCGAGTAGTATTTCTGATAGTACGTGTGCTGAGCACCGAATTGCATGCGAAGAAATTCTTCCTTCTGCGCATCGCTCCAGGGTGTGACGGAAAGTTCTTCTTCTCGAGTACTAGCGTAGACTTGGTACAACAAGGGAAAGTCCGCCTCTTGAATAGACCGTAACGCAATCCGCGGCAAGCTCATGTTCGCAAACTCGTAATCCACTAGTTTAATACCTCTGAGTGCGTCGTTTTTAAAAACGGGGAGACGCTGACCGTCCTTTGACTTATCATGACCGAGACGGAAATACTCCCACCAACGCGATGCAATAATTGATTGCTAGGTAGGGCTGTTGGTTCGAATGCGTCTGGCCACCACCAACCGCTGGCAGCGCCTCGGCAGCCATCGCCACCGGATTGGCGGCGGCAGTATAAATGCTGGCTCCTACAGAACGTCCCAACACTTTGCCACCAGGATCATCGTCGCCTCCGACGGGGGCGAGTGCCACCGCGACTTTATGGTTGTGATTAGGAATCTGCGTTTCAGCCAAGGTCACGTTCGCCGCGCCCCCTACTTCGCCCACTCTGCGCTCGGT
>CAXBHV010001630.1:0-1990 GCA_963974855.1 uncultured Rhodopirellula sp.
GCGACAGCATGTAGGCTGTGGCATGTGAGCCGTGGGCCGTAAGGCACCGGGTACTGCGTGGAACCCGGCCGCTGACGCGCGAGCGGTTCACAAAATCAACAAGCCGCTAACCCCGGTTGGATGGTGACGAAACCGTGGTTAACGCCAAAACGAGGGCGCTGCGAAGCACTTTTCTTCCGTGAATTGCGGCGGTTCAACGTAGCGGAAGTCGTCAAGACTTTCGTCGACTATCCAGGATGCCCGAAACTCTTGACGAGTTCGGCTACAAAATGCTTCATAGCGTTGCCGTCAGGGAGCTAAGCAAGGGGAAAGTCCTTTTCATGCCATGCCCACGCGAAAAAACGGTTCTAAGCTGCTAAAATAACAACTGACGTCTCGGCGTCCCTCCCCCCAACTTTCCCTCCTATGCCTATCGAGTCTGTCTTATGCGTGCGTTTCGTTCGTGGTCGACTGCAGTCGCTTTTGTGGCCTATTTGGTCACCCCCGCAATGTTGACACTGGCTCTCTGTGCACAGCCCGTGACTGCCGAGGACTACCAACATGGCCCCGACTCGCAACCCAACGACGCGGTTCCACATGGCAAAGTGACCCAGCACACTTGGGATTCGAGCAAGCTATTCGAGGGCACGCGGCGGCGCTACAGCGTATACGTCCCAGCCCAATACGATGGCAAAACACCCGCCGCATTGATGGTTTTCCAAGACGGACACGCCTTCGAAGGAAATAAGGGAGATTTCCGAGTCCCGGTTGTGTTCGACAATCTGATTGCCAAAGGAGAGATGCCGGTCACGATCGCCGTGATGATCGATCCCGGCCATAAAGGCGAACTCGCTGAGAAACGCGGCTGGAGTCCCCGACCGAGCAACCGCAGTTTCGAGTACGACACGGTCAGCGGCGATTACGCGGAATTCCTGCTCTCAGAGATTCTTCCTGAAGTCGAAAAAGAATACCGAATCTCGAAAAATCCAAAAATGCGAGCCATTTGCGGCAACAGTTCCGGCGGCATCTGTGCCTTCAGCGTCGCATGGCACCGCCCCGACCAATTTCAAAAAGTGCTCAGCCACATCGGTAGCTTCGTCGATCTTCGCGGCGGTCACAATTATCCGCCAATGATTCGTAAAGCGGACAAGAAGCCGATTCGTGTATTTCTACAAGATGGCGAGAACGATCTCGACAATCAATTCGGAAACTGGCCATTGGCCAATCGTCAAATGGCCAAGGCATTAGCGTTCAAAGATTACGACTACAAACTGGTTTTTGGCACCGAGGCACATAATGGAAAACACGGCGGTGCAATTTTTCCTGATTCGCTGCGTTGGCTATGGCGAGATTGGAAAGAGGAAACGTACTAGTGATTAGTTAGAGAAAGAAATGAGGGTGGGGCGTAGCGGAAGTCGTCAAGACTTTCGTTGCATTTGCCGAACGAGTTCGAAACTTACGCACGAGTTACGCTACTTTAAGATTTACATTTGACAATGCATTCGTATTGAACTGCGATGCAGCACTCACAGATTTCCCCCCTCCCTAAATTTCGCCGCGTGCAATTCGCAAAAGCAACCCTTCAAAAATATCCATGCTGAATCGTCTTTCCAATACGACCGACATCCCTTTCACCGCCTCCTTCGTCCATCGACTGAGGGTCACGGACGATGTCGCTGGCGATGATTTTTCGGTATTGGTCGATTTGCTGGACGGCGGAGACAACGGTTGTGCGCGCGTGCTGCTGATCGCCGAGCGATCGGTGGCCGAATCAAGCGACCGTGTTGCCCGGATCGAATCGCAGCTCCGCGGCGAAGCCTCGATCGAACTGACGTCACCCACGATCATCTTGGATGGTGGCGAACCGATCAAAAACACGCAAACTGCGGTCGAAGAGATTTTGGGTCTGATTCACGACCTGAATCTTGATCGCCGCAGCTACGTCATCGCCATCGGCGGCGGGGCGATGTTGGACGCCGTTGGCTACGCCGCCGCGATCGCCCACCGCGGG
>CAXBHV010001631.1:0-1989 GCA_963974855.1 uncultured Rhodopirellula sp.
CCGCCGCGGCTTTGCTAGCATAGACATCCGTCAGTAATACATTTCACGTCCCCCGACGTCGGCAAGCACAAAAATACGGATGTCGGAGACATCCGGCAACGGACAGGCTGATTTTCCATTCTACACGCACCGTCGCCTGCTGAGTTGGCAATTTGTGAAGGTTCCAGCGGTTAGCGAAGCAGCCCCCTGCCCTCCCGACCCGGTTGGCTATCCCGAATCCGCAGAATCGTTCAATTCTGAACTCGCAAACGCCGACAATCATACTTGACTAAACAGATCATGTTTGTAGTATTTGGAAAACATGTCCTCAAAAGCTGACTGAAAATACGATGTCTGCAGCCAAAGCCCATTCGTTCGACGCGAAGTCGAGCTCGCAAATGACCCAACCCAAAGCAATCAATTCGAGTCCTTTACAGCTATATTCGCTCGACTCAGGTGATCCACGCGGTGCGTTGGCCGCCAATCCGCCGCTAGAGCCCACCGCTGAATTATTGGCGGAGTTAAAGCGGGATAGCGATTCGTTGGAAAAAGCGACGCCTCAAGAGATCCTGAAGTGGGCGGTCGACCGCTTTGCGCCTCATTTCACGATGGCGACGGCGTTCGGTCCCGAGGGTATGACGATTATCCACATGCTGGCCGAGATCGCTCCGGAAACCCCCATCTTTAATCTCGAAACGGGTTATCAATTCGCCGAGACGCTCGAGCTGCGCGAGACCGTCAAGAAGCGATACGGGATCGAAGTCGAGTTCAAGTATCCCAAGACGACCGTGGAGGAATACGAAGCGGCCAATGGGGGGCCCGTGTACAAAACGGACCCGAATCGATGCTGCTTTGATCGTAAGCTGAGTGTCTTGCACGAAGCCGCCAAAGGTTGGCATGCCTGGGCCAGCGCGATTCGTCGTGACCAGAGCCCCGATCGTGCCAAGGCGCCGATTGTTGGCTGGGACCGCAAGTTCCAATTGGCCAAAATCAGCCCTTTGGCGAATTGGACCAAGAAAGAGGTTTGGTCGCTGATCACTTCGGAAAATATTCCTTACAACACGTTACACGACCAAGGGTTTCCAAGTGTCGGTTGCGAACCTTGCACGCGGCGGGTGTTGGACGGGGAAGACGAGCGCGCCGGACGTTGGTCGGGATTTCAGAAAACCGAATGTGGTTTGCACTCGTCGTAGTCAGAGGCTTTCGTCATGGTTATTTCAGCACGCGTCCATTACGCCTGTCTCGCGATGCTCGAGCTTGCGATGCGGATCGACGAAACCGCCCCGGTGGCGGTTCGCGAGATCACGGACCAACACAACATTCCGGGACCCTTTCTCGTTCAAATCTTACGGACGTTGCGAACTGCCGGATGGGTGCAAAGTGTGCGGGGCAGCCAAGGCGGATACCGGTTATCGGTTGATCCAAAACAGATCACGCTGCTTGATGTGGTCGAGGCGATGGGGTGCCAAGAAGGTCACACCTGTGTCGCCGAGCATGCAACGGAGACGGACGAGTCGTTGCAGCGAGTTTGGGACAAAGCAAGTGAAGCGTCCCGTGAAGTGCTCAGCAGTGTGCGGCTAAGCGATCTCGTCGAACAATGTCGTCACGGCGAAGCGACGATGTTCTATATCTAAGACGTTGCGAGGAAAACACGTTTGCCCATTAACGTCAATCAGTTCGCGGCCATGTCGCTAAGTTCGCTGGATGCTTCGTCCAGCGAGTCGCTCGGTGAGCCAGACTCGTTCTCGTCATCCGACTCGTCATTGTCGTCGCGGAAATAGGTTCGCATGGCTCGTGGCAACGGACTGATTGCCAATTGGTCAACTAAGTAGCCTTTCTTTTTTGCCTCTCGCAGGACGGCGACGACGTCGCCATAGCCCCCACCGACCTCGGCAATGCCTTCGACGATCGAATGCAGCGAACCAGGGACGATCAATAGTCGATCATCCTCGCCGGCTCGGAAGCGACTGATGCGAATGTACCCTGGTTTCTCGGGATCATTCTTCAAAA